>JAVCDJ010000260.1 GCA_030765845.1 Candidatus Stygibacter australis | reverse complement strand
ACGGTTATGTTAAAAAAGTTAGTTAATTATGTTTAAAGTTAACACGATATGTGAATCGCCCTACACATTTTGAGGTGTTATTACACCGAAATTTGTGGAGGGCTGATAATATAGTTGACTTATGCATTTACCACTCTGCATTTCTGGTGTAGCCAGAGTTTTTATCCAGCGATGCTTCCCCATTGCTGTGAGAAACTCTAATTCCAGTTCATATCCCTCTCCATCATTGATGGCTTTTCCCATCGCGGCAGTTAATTTTTCTCCTGATTCTCCCGGAAAAAATTTTAATGCTTCCTCAAGGGTGGGTTGATAATCTTCAGGTACTTCATGAATTTTACGGGTTATATCACTCCAGTAAACAGACTGGTTAACCAGGTCAACTTCCCAGCCACCCACTGATGCCGCCTCTCCGGTATTAATTATAAATGCTTCACTTTCTATTAGTTTTGCTTCAATCTGTTTTCTTTCAGTGATATCATTAAAAGTTATAACTGCGCCATAACCTTCCAATGGTATTGGAGCTGATGAAACATTTAACCAGGTCACATCACCGGTTTCTTTCACGATTCCCATTTCCACATTTTCCACTAACCGATTTTCTTTTAGTGCCCGAACACGGGCAAATTGCTCTGGTAGCATCTCAGTCCCGTCTGGGTGAATGATTTTCCAGGGTTTTCCATCGATCATTAATTGTTTCTTTTTCCCCTTTGCTATACCAAGCAAATCTTCTGCCATTTGATTTCTCTCAACTATCTGACCTTCTTTATCAGCTATAGTTACACCTATGGGTAAAGAATTAAAAAGCGTCATATATTTGGTCAATGAGATCTCTAATGATTCCTCAGCTTTAATTCTATCTGTCACATCTCTGATAGAGCCTACAAAGGCAAGAACATTGCCCTCATCATCCTGCTTGAAAAATACACTTGTTTCTCCGGGAAATACTGTTCCATCTTTCTTCCGGTAATTTACGATATAATTGAAATTTCCCTTGGAATCCTTATGATCCTGTATTGATTTACCCAGATTCTTATAATCTTCCTCACTGCCATATACTGTTATAGTCTGGTTCCCCTGTAATTCCTCCAGACTGTAACCAAACAATTCTTCAAAAGCTGGATTACAATCGATAATTTGCCGATTAGTATTTGCTACCAGAATTGCATCCCGAAAATTATTGAACAATAGCGAGTAATCCTGGTGCCGGATATAGTGTTGTTTCCTGGATTCAAGCTGATCAATAAGGGTATCAAGGCTAAAACTAATCAATCGCTGATTTATAGGTTTAAGGATATATCCATAAGCACCAAGTTTGTCATACTCTTCCAGGGACTTATCAATTTTTGAAGAATTTGTGATAATTATCTTAACGATATCCTGATACTTTATCTCGCTATTGAGTTCAAGTAAGATCTTCTTAGCAGGATCTAATTCCTTTTCCGTATCTATAAATACTAATTCTATCTTTTCTGTTTCCAGTATTTTAAGAGCTTCGAGTAGATTTCCAACTCGGAATATTTGATAACCTCTTTCAGTCAAAATTTCACTAAGTGATCCGCTCCCTTCATGATCAAAAGCGATTAATAATGCACTTTTGATATTCCATTTCTCCATAAATTCCCCTTCATCACTGTGATTCAAGCCAAGTTTCTAAGCTTGCACACATTTATACGCTATATAATGTAATCAGATTATGAGTTTTGGCAATCAATTCCGCTGAAATTTGAACATAACCAATGAAATTTTATCTTCCTATCAAATAAGAGATCGGAATAAAATAGTTCTTTTTTCAGGGTCGAAAGAAAACTTTGAGATTATTGCTTGATAAATATTTGGGGATATTTAGATTTTGGTTTGGGAAACATGATGAGTGATAATATACATAATAAGGGCAATAAACGGGACAGGGAATGATAAAATAATTATTTTACGCAGGAGGAATTATGCGACGCTTTTTAGTTTTTCTTATTTTTGTTATGGTGATGACCTTATCAGGAGAATGGACAGTAGTAGAAACTTTTATCGTACCGGAAGGGGCAGCGGGTCTTGCCTGGGATGGGGAATATCTTTATTGCGGGATATATGGCGTGGATGGTGATGAATTTTATCAGATAGATCCTGCTGAAGGGAGCTGGCAATTTGCATTCAGTGTTCCTGATCTTGGAGATTGTTTTGGTCTCACTTATGATGGAGAGCATTTATGGACAACTGATCATCCCGGTTCCGCTGCGAATCCGGCAATCGCAATGGAACTGGATATGAATGGCAATATCATTTCTCAATTTAATCTACCAGATCATTATATGTCTGGTATTTGTTATGATAGTGGAGATTTCTGGGTGAGTACTTACTATGATCCTGATGGATTCATCTATAGGCTGGATGATGCAGGTAATATTTTGCAGAGTTTTGCTGCTCCAGATAATCAGCCCTGGGATTTGTGCAGGGAAAACGAGTTTTTATGGATGGCAGATTACTGGGGTGATGCGCTTTATAAGATAGACCCCACCGATGGTAGTCTGATCGAAAGTCATGCCTCTGAGGGTGTGGATCCTTCGGGAATTGTCTACGATGGGCAATATCTCTGGTATTGTGATAATGGACAGGGTGCTGGTCAGGATTATCTTTATAAAGTTGATCTGGGAGGAGGTGGTAATCCTGCAATCGAGCTGGGCTTCACAGAATATGATTTTGGAGAAGTGATAGTGGGGGAGACGGGTAATGTGGATCTGCCAGTAAATAATACAGGGACAGCGAATTTGAGTGTGACTTCTGTGGAAATACCCTCTGCTCAGTTTTCAGCTATATTTCAACCGCCTCTGGTTGTAGAGCCGGGAGGAACTGGTTATATTGGCATCACTTTCAGTCCTGATAACTGGGGAGATTTCAGTGCAATTATGGAGATTGGCTCCAATGATCCTGTGAACCCGCTGGAGGAAGTGGAGCTTACGGGTAGTGGTGTATTTGCTGACGCCGATATTGAAGTGACTCCGGTAAGCCTTGATTTTGGTACGGTGCGCGTGAATGGCTATACCGGGGAACCAATAATGATCAGTAATCAGGGGACAGGCGATCTAATTATCAGTGATATGGATATTGCGGGAGAAAATTATCAGATAAATGTCCTTGATGAATTGCCGGTAACTTTGGCAACAAATGAAGTTTTTGAATTTAGTGTATGGTTCAATCCAACAGCTGAGATGAACTATCCAGGGAATCTGATGATAGTCAGTAATGACCCGGATGAAAGCCCGTTTGAAGTGAGTTTAGCGGGAATCGGAGAGATCCAGAATTTCACGATAGGTCAGCAGATCTGGGAATATGAGATAGACACGAGTTATGATAACAGCCCAAAGGCTATTAGTGCAGTCCCAGATGTGAACGGTGATAATCGGGATGATGTGATCATCTGCTCAGAAGATGGCTATATCCGCTGCTTTAATGGAAATTCTGCTGATTGGGCAGATGTGGTTTGGGAAATTGAACTGGGTAATGTGTATTCACAGTCAGGACTGTCAATCGCTGATGATATTGATGATGATGGCTATGTTGATGTGGCAGTGGGGACAGCAGGGGGCAGAACTATTTATCTGCTTTCAGGGCTCACTGGTGAAGTGATCTGGGAACATGATACCACAGAATATGGCAGCGGGGGCTGGGTCTATCAGGTTGATAGCAGTTATGATTATAATGATGACGGGCTTAATGATATATTGGCAGCAGTGGGAAATGATGGTAATGGCACTGGTCCGCAAAGAGCATACTGTCTTGATGCAGTTAGCGGAATATCTATCTGGGAGTTTTATACTGCCGGACCTAAGTTTTCTGTGCTCGGGATTTCTGATGCTAATGATGACGGAGTGCCTGACGCTGTGACAGGTGCCTCAAATGTTAATGAGACTACAGGACTTATTTATGGAATAGATGGTGCTAATGGTAATCAGATGTGGGTTCATGCAGCTTCGGGGTCATCTGTATGGGCTTTGGCACAATTAGGTGATATTAATGGAGATGGTGTTAGTGATGTGGCAGCAGGTGATTTCAGCGGAAATTGTTATGGACTGAATGCTGCCAGCGGAAACGAACTGTGGAGCGGAAATATTGGCACTTCCATTATCCTGCGCTTTGCTTTGCTGGACGATGTGAATAGTGATGGCTATCCTGACATCAGTGTAGCTCACAGCACTTTTGATAATGCAGTAGTCTTAGATGGTTTTGATGGCTCTAATATCTGGAGTCAGCCGGTAGCTGACCAGCCCTGGAATTTATCACGCATTGATGATATCAGCGGTGATGGTATAAATGATGTGGTGGTAGGTACTCTATTTACCAGTTCTTATGTTTATTATCTGGATGGAGTGAATGGCTCAGAGCTTTCATCAGTATATGTGGGAACTCCCGTAGATGCCATCGGCGTGATCCATGATATTGATGGCAATGGCAGCATGGAAGTGGTTGCCGGAGGACGTAATGGCTGGGTTTATTGCTATTCCGGTGGAACAGCTTCCGCTGTCGGAACTATTCAGGGATATGTATATGACAGCAATATGCAGCCTTTGGAAGGAGTTGTAATAGATATAGGTGGAATTATTGTGATCACGGATGTTTCGGGATACTTCATGTTGCAGTTACCTCCAGGTTACTACCCCTTAAATGCTTCATTGGAGGGATATCTCAATGTGTCAATGAATGTAACTGTGATAGAAGGTGAAACCACTGAAGTGGAGATCATTATGCCGTCTGAAGAAGAAATTCTTCCTCCGCAAAATGTGACAGCAGATGAAGGTGGATATATAAGCTGGACAGCTCCTCCTGGAGCTTTGCTATTTAATATCTACTGGGATGGTAATTTAATGGCGCAAACAGAGGAAACGTCTTTTCAGATGTCCGGTCTGATATTTAATCACTATTATGAAATCGGGATTTCGGCTGTATATGAAATGGCAGAATCTGAGATGGTCACAGTAGGTTTCATCTATACCGGCTATCATCAGTTTGGAGATATTGATGATAATGATCAGGTAGAAGCCTTTGATGCAGCGATAGCCTTGCAATATGTGGTGGGACTGGATCCGGTTGTAGCACCCTTGCCCTGGGAAGACTGGCGTATTGCTGTGGCAGATGTGGATGGCAATGATGAAGTAGGAGCCTATGATTCTGCTCTGATTTTGCAATATGTGGTTGGAATCATAGAAATATTCCCGGTAGAATTACCGCTCAGATGTGATGCTCCACTGGCAAATGTAGATATTAGAGTGGAAAATGATCGACTGATCTTTAGCTCTGAGAAAAATCTTTATGCCTTTACTTTGCAGGTTGATAATAGCGATAAAATACTGGGAAATCCTAATATTTCAGGTGAAGAAGTTATTATGGCTTATAATCAGGAAGATTATACCCTGGCACTGGCATCAGCAAGCGAGATTAAGGGTGATTTTTTGAGCATTCCTTTCAAGCACAATGCTTCTGAAATATGTCTTTCTCTGGTAATAAATACTGAAAAGATCAGAAGGACAGTTTATTTAAATTCTGATCCTGTTGTCAGTAGTCTGAACGGAAATTATCCTAATCCCTTCAATCCCGAAACCACCATTTCATTCCAGATAGCAGTAGGTGAAACGGGTGAATTAAGCATTTTCAACGTCAAAGGTCAAAGGCTGATAAAAGAAAGCTTTGGCAGCGGGGAACATACTTTCAGATGGCAGGCAAAGGGATATGGTTCAGGCATCTATTTCTACCGTTTAAGTACAGGTAGTTTCAGTAAAACTTATAAAATGGTAATGATCAAATAAATGACAAGATAAGTATGACTTGCACCGCTGGAAATAGCCGGCGGTGCACATGCACTTAGCTGTTGAAAGTTTTTATTTGCGGTGGGATGCTAGATATAATTGATTTAATTTGCCAGCAAATGTGAATAAGAACCTTGAAATTTCTAAATGGAGGTATTTTAGCAAGTCGCTTAACTGTCTTCTCCGGTGTTGATTGAGGATGACTTTTGTGAATTGGAGGTAAGTTTTAATTTTATTTATTCAATACTTCCAGTTTAACTTCTTTTTCAATTCGTTTTAATTCATCACTCGGGACTTGCATTTTTACAGCTAAATTTTGGATTGCATCCATTTCAGTTTTATCAAAATCATTATCAGAAAGAGCACAATAATAACACAAACGAATCAGGTAATAACGTTTTTCAGGATTGTTCTGATAAATCAAGCAGATATCATCCACAATTTTATCTAAGTTTAGATTATTATTTTGATAATCTTCTAAAATTTTATCAAAAATATTCAATATTATCTCTTTCTCATAGTTACCAAATTTCTCAGAAAGTTTAGTGAGCTCGTATGGTCTTTGCTCCAATTGAAAGATTATGTCATTAATAATCTGTTCTTTCTCTTCACGTTTAAGAATACTATCTGCTTCAGCAATGTGAATTAAGATTGCCATACTACTGGTAACCAGGGAAAATTCTTCAAAAATTTGTTTTTCTTCATCAGTTCTTGGTTGATAATTCTTAGGTTTAAAAAAATCTTCTATAGAATAGTTGGATTCTTTTGTAACAGAAATTATACTTCCAATACTATTTTTCCACCTTGTCATTTTAACCTCCATTTATTAAGTTTATTTTATTATCTTAATTAAAGATTTTTTTTAATTTCTGTCAAGTAAAAAATCACCCATCTCGCCGGATTTAAAATGAGACTGTTCAATCTCCACCAGCCAAAACCTTGCGGATGGTCGATAGACCTACGCAATGCTTGATACGAGGACAGCAAATTATAAGTCTATACCATTAATCCAGTTAGCCATGTTAATATTCTGATCATATCGGTCAACCATTGCGAAGGACAAGCCAATTCGCAGGTCTCAGACAGGTCAATTCCACTAAAATTGACAAATATGATGGATATATGCACTTTTTTGCTACAAAAAATGAAAACCTGCAACGATATCAATTACTTAGGTTGAACATTCTCATTATGTAGCTTAATCGTCCTCGATTAAGCATTCTTTACACCCAATCAATCAAGGACGATTGATCTACGTATAGGATAAAGATTGAACAGTCTCTCTATAATCAATTAGATTGGAAGGATATTTCATTTGACAGAAAGGTAAAGATAAAATAAATATAATGAAAAGTTGAGGATGTAATTGAAAACATGATAAATAGATTGATCAAACCTTTCAGGAACTGGATTGCTGGTACGCCTTCTATGCTGCTTACTAATATTCTGCTTACGCATCGATGTACGCAAAACTGTCTGCAATGCACTATTCCACAACAGAAAACTGATAATGAGTTTATGCGATTTAGTGATTTCCAGGTGATTCTAAAGCGGCTGACAGGGCAGGGTTCTCTTGGTTTAACTCTTTCTGGAGGTGAACCGATGTTGCATCCTGAGATTGAGAAGTTTGTAGCTTATGCTCATAAGACCGGTTTTTTACGTCTGCACATTCTAACTACGCTATACTATCCGGAAAGCGTTTTTATAAAGCTGTTGAGTATTTTGGAAAAATATCCTGTTTCACTTTCCTGTTCTTTTGATGGATTTGGTGAAACTGCTGACTATTTGCGAGGTGCAAAAGATGTGGCAGCAATTGTAGAAAGTAATATGCGAAAGATTAATGCTCTTATGCAGGCAAAAGGAATTAAGCGGAAAGTCGGTATGAATATCGTCTGCAATGGACTGAATCTGCAGCAGATCCCTGATATATTCAAACTGGCAGAAGAACTGGGCTGGAAAGTGAATCTGGATATGTATCGTTGGCTTTCTGACAATCAGAAAGAATGTGAGGAACTCAAGCACACAGATATGGCAGCAATAGGGGAAATTGTAAAACTCGCCCAGGCTTCAAAGGCAGTATGGACGCCTGATTGGCTGATGCTTGGTTATACAGATTATCTGCAGGATAATTTTGAAAAATTCTGTCCATATTTGATCATGCCCTCTTTTGGCAGCAAATTTTTCATCAATCCTGATGGAGAAGTTGAGGTATGTTTTGGTGATCCGGTGGGTAATATTCTCAAGCAGACTCTCTCAGAGATATTTGCTTCGGAAGTATGGAAAGCCAAACGGGAGCAGTTCCGCAAGTGCAAAGGCTGCTGGAATACCTGCTATACCCTTACTGCAGGAGTTTTCCGCCACAAGTATTTAAAAGATATTTTCAAAGCCATAAAAATGGTGAAATGATCAGTCAAAAATGCTGAAAAAAAACAGGATAGACAGCTCCATTATACTGCCCATCCTGTTATAGAGATAAAAAACTCAGAAGAGTTATATTACCTCAGGAGGATCATTTTGTGTGCCTGGCTTTGCAGATTTTCGCCTTTTAACTGATAAAAATATACGCCGGAACCAACTTGTCTGCCCTGCATATTACGGCAATCCCATTCTGCACCTTCCTGTCCGGCAGGGATTTTATTTATCAATTGACCTTTGATATTATAGATTTCAATGAAAACATCTTCTTCGCTGCGTGGTAATTCATAGCTTAAATATGTCTTACCAACAAAAGGATTAGGATAGTTATTTATCTCAATAAAGCTGACTATTTCATCGTCTCCCACTGCTACAGTCGGAACTTCTATTTTTTGCATATAAAGACTGGGATCTTCTTCCTGATAGAACTCTGCCCGGCTGTCACTCCAGACCAGATAGTTATCTCCGGCAGAATCAGTAGAAAGCTGGAAATAACCCTGATCTTTGGGTATATTGCAGACCGGGAAACCTATTTCTGGAATACCTTCCCACAGATTGCCATCAAGATCATAAAAAGCACCGTAGATATCATAATTATCATTTTCCAGTATGAACTTCGCATATACTGAAATCACACCGTTATTATAAGATATTTCATGCCCCGAGCAATGTTCCTGAGCAAAGGGTTCTACCCCATTATTTTCCCATAATTGCTCACCTTCCAGATTAAATTTCTGGATTTTTAAATTGAATGTGTCCATCTGTTTTGTGGAAATCAGGAAGGTATTATTATCAATTATCTCCAGGTCTGAAATGGTAGCGGGAGCAGCAGAATCAGTCAGCAGCAATCTGCCTTCCTCTTCCCATTCTATACTGCCATCTGGATTGACAAGCTGACCATAAATGTTGCGATCTGTCATGTCAATTCTCTCATACCAGATAACCAGTAATTGATCAGAAATCAGTTCTGCATCGTGATAACGAAGAAATTCTTTGGCTCCCGAAAGGTTCACCCCAGGCATTTCCCAGCCCGGATAAACATCTCCGTTCTCATCAAATCGTGCTATCAGTAAACTCGATTGGTTATATTCATCATTCATTATCAGGCAATAATCTTCTACTAAAGCTTCTGTGCTGCAATCACTATAAGCAGGAAAATCCTGATAAACAAGTCCGTTTAGTCCCCATTGCAAACCTGCTGCCGTCACTCTCTGCCGATACAAAGCTACTTCATTCTCAAACAGATGACCAGACCAGGCAAGATTGAAACCATCACCTTCGGTAATGATCTGCAGATCATTATTTAGAAATTCCACTTCCTCTTCTATCAGCCGCAAACCTGCGTCGTCAAAATAAATATTACCTTCAATATCTGTCATCTGGAAATATATTCCATTATTTCCCCATTTCCGGAAACCTATACCAATGCGCGTATTATCTTCTGATAATGCCATCACAATTCTTCTTCCTGCTCCATTACTCACACATATACCATTTTCGGCAAAACGCTTTTCACCAGTTGCATTATCCACTATCTGCAGATATACCTCTCCAATTACAGAATCAGAACGCGTATCTATCCAGGATATTGCTGTAAATTCGTCACAACCGGCAATAGAAAAACCATCTACGCTGCCACTCAATTGGCTATAGATATATTCTGCTTCTTCACCGTATTCCAGATTTCCAGCATTATCTACCTTCTGAAGATAGATCCGCTGTTCACTACTGCAATCTCCATACCAGCCCAGCATCACTTCAGTTTCTTCACATTGCAAAAGCTGAGGATAAAACCCCCTTCTGCCCTGATCAAATATCAATCTGCCACCTGGTTCAAACATTTCCTCCATTTCTGAATTCAAATGCTGCAGCCAGATGTCTGGAGGAGAATTTTCAGATTGACAATACCACAAACCGCCATTCTGATCAGCAGCAAAATCTGAAACACCAAAATAAGTATTGGAAGAAACCACTATAGGTTCTCCAATAATTTCACCGTCAATATTGAATTTACTGAACCATGTATAATGTGCGTCTTGATATGAAACCCAACTGCAGAAATACTCATCTTCTCCAGAAGGCACAAGCTTGAGGTGGCAAGCGTGATAATTATCCATTATCAAGTCGTTTTCCCAGGCATTTTCTCCTGCTTCATTTATGCATTTTATCCTTAAATCATTACCTTCATTACCAAATACAAAAGAATAGATTATAACTTTGCCTTCTGCTGTACTATATAAAACTGGAATTGATTCTGTGAGGGCATCCTCAAATAAAAGCTCTCCATTTTCCGTTAAAAGCTCTTCGCCAGATGGACTGAATAACTGATAATAATTTCTGAAGTTATTTGAACGATCATCTGCCCACATACAAAATATATTCTCCCCGGCAATTATCATAGCTCCTTCATCTTGACTATTATCCAAATTTGTCATAGTGATCCCATCAGAAGACCAGCCCTCGCAGGTCTCTCCATTTGGGTCTAACTTTATCACTCTGACCTGATACCAAGCATCTTCCTCGCAATTCAGGAGATAATAGGTATTTCCTTCTGCATCACATTCCATATTATAACTACATCCCAGAGTTTCACACATCGATGATACTATCAATCCGGTTTCTCCCCATAATATCTCACCCGATTCATTCAGCTTTTGTACCCGCAAACGTTGTTGATAAGTATTATAGGTTTCCAGCCAACTGATATAAATATCATCATTTGATACTTTGATAGTGTAGCCATGGGTAATGAAGTGAGTATTCACAAGCTGCACAGCATTTTCATCCCACAAAATATTACCTTCCGTATCAATACGTTGGGCTCGCATTTCCTGCTCTCCATTAGCTGCATCACTCCAGATTATCACGCTGCTGCCGTCACTCAACTGAGCGTCAGTGCCTTCCCAGTATAAATTTGTTTCCTGACGAATTGCCATCCCGTTTTCTTCCCAAGCCGTATATCCCCATAACCCTGTAATCAAACCCAGGACCAATAATAATAAAATAGTTTTCCGCATAATATCTCCTTTGCCATTTTTGACTACTAGTTTCACAACTGTTTACAAAGTTTACACTATTGTGTATAGTAGAATTACCTGTGATTCTATCATTAGTCCCAAAATCCCATATACTCCAGCAATTCCACACACAAATATGCATTATCAATATATAATTTAATTTTCAATATTATACATAAGCATAATTTGTTCCATAAAATCTGATTACTCATTTTTATTTGACCAACACTACAAATAATATCAATCAGCAAAATCTCACCAATATTAATAAACCAGAAGAAAAAACCAACTGAACTCCCAATTATAAACCTGCTCTGAGAAAAATCATTATCATGATTTTCCACACATACCGGCACATTATTAATACTTAACCTGAGCGATTCTCGTTTGCTCATATCACTAATCTCTTTGGCATCTTGATGCTGTGAAAGATTTTGAAATACCATAAAGGTATTCCTGCAATATTTCGCAACCCAATCTGCACAAAGATATTAGCAATCTGAAACAAAACAGAATCGCACAGATTAGGTAATAGAAATATCTCTTTTAAACTCACTGCCAAGCCAACATAACCAAGCCCCAAAGAGACACCCTTGAACACTCCAGGAGACACTCTGGTAACAAAGGGGCAACCTATAGGTAGTGCAAGGCTGAACGGCATAACATCTATGTGTTATGCCGTTCAGTCTTGCCTTGCTTACTTATTGCCCCTTTCTTGCCAGTATGGTGCTGGAAGGTGATTAAACCAAAATCTAATTCCAGAAACAGAGTGAAGAATTCAATCACGAATAGCAAGTCGAAGACTGATTAGGTGACCTGGCACGAATTCAAGAATATTACCGAAAGTTGAGGTTGGAAAGAGCTAAATATTACTATGTAATTGATCTTATCAGGTTAGTAATCTCACCTGAAAGTTAACTAACATTGGCAGGAATGGGAGTGCCAGGGGTTTCAAGCTATGTGAAAAATAATATATTGCATGATTGGAAATATCTGACGATGAGCATAACATCGAATGCTTCTGAGAGATGGAATCGGAAAATCTCTTAAGTTATAGCAAAAAGGTACGGTTTGAAACCTGAGAAGTTTGTTAAGCAATTGATAACATCATTATGGCTGAAAGAAACAATCAACAATCCGATATATTTTGAACAGTGCTTTATTGAAAACATCGATTTGCCACGAATTTGTCAAGAAAACCTGAAAGTGTGCAATATTATTGATATTATGAAGCGTAAGTTGTTACAGGGGGCGGCGTGATGTTGAACAGTCTCCTAAGGCGGTGTGACAGATTCGGAAAAAAGAATACTTGACAATTTAATGTAACATTACATCCTTAAAACATAAATAGCAATAACATGGAGAGTAGATGTTAACAGAAAACGAAATAATAAAATTTACTAGAAATAAAGATCTTACTTTTGTGAAGTATTTGAATAGAGGTGGTTTCGGCATTACTGTTTTGCTAAGAGATGAAGAAATTGATACAGAATTTGTATGTAAAAAATATTCACCCGAATATGAATCTCAGAGAAGTGATTTTTATTCCAATTTTATCAATGAAATTAAGCTTATGCACTTATTATATCATCGTAATGTTGTTAGGATTTTCAATTTCTATCTGTATCCTAAGACAAACACAGGATTCATTGTGATGGAATACATTGATGGACACAATATTGAAGAATATCTCAAGAAGCATCCTGAGGAAATTAACAGTATTTTTTTACAAACTGTACAGGCATTTGAGTATTTAGAATTGAATAACATTCTTCACCGAGATATTAGAGGTCCAAATATCCTTGTAACACCAGAAGGAAATGTAAAAGTAATTGATTTCGGATTTGGTAAAGAAATTAAATTTGACAGTGATGAGAAAAAAAGTATAAACTTAAATTGGTGGTGCTCTTTACCAGATGAATTTTCAGATAATATCTATAATCATTCCACTGAGATATATTTTATAGGAAAATTGTTTGAATTATTAATCACCAACAATAATATAACTACTTTTGAATACAGTGATATTTTAAGGCACATGATTTGCAGTGACCCTTCAAGTAGATTAGGTTCTGCATCTGAAATTAACAAGCAAATCACTACTCGAGAGTTTTCAGGAATTAATTTCTTAAGCAGTGAAAAGCTTACATATCAGCAATTTGCAGATATGCTGCTAAGTGTAATAGGAGAAATTTTTTACGATGCGAAATACATTGATGAAATACAGCAAGTAATAAATAACTTGGAGAAGTTGAAACAAAATACTTTACTTGAAGATAATTTATTTGATAATAGAAAGTTAATATACTGTTTCATAGACGGTGGTTATTCATTCAGATCAAATGTTTTTCTAGAAATGGATGTAATAAGGAATTTTGTTCAATTAATGATAGGGAATCCTCTTGAGAAGCAGAACATAATTTACAATAACCTAAAAATACGACTAGATTCCATTCAAAGAACTCAAAAGGATGATGAAGTTCCATTTTAGATCATTTTCAGTAACAAGGATTTGATAATCATCAATAAAAGTTATAGGAGTATATATGAGTAGTAAAATCACTTTTCTGAATAATGATCAATTGATTGAGAAAGTTGTTTTAATAATTCTTACATCATTATTAAATTTAACTATTACAGTTATAAGCAATAATCAGACATTAAAACAACTAAGGGTTTTTTGACTCAATGACAAATCACATGAATATGCGACACATATTATTAATAAAAAGCAAGAACTAATCGGGCAGTACACAAGAATTATAAATCAATATAAAATGTTTGAATTGCACAAAGCTCGAGTTAAAGTTGCGGAATCATTGTTAGATAAAATATAAGGGGGGAGTTGTCAATGGCATTTTAAATTGGTACAGTTTTGGCACTCGTAACTGGTACAGATTTTCAGTTAATTTTGCCCTTCATTCTATAACTGTCACCAGCCATAACTACCGGTTCAGCATGATGAAGTAAACG
>JAVCDJ010000259.1 GCA_030765845.1 Candidatus Stygibacter australis | reverse complement strand
TCTTTTCCCCTATGGAGTAATATAAAGAAATCGTTAAAATTATTAACAAGAATGGAGGTAGTTTATGAGTGGGAATTTAGTGAATTATATTGAAGTACAAAAATCTGTAGTTCATGAAAATATGGAAAGGCTTAAAAAGTCAAATCCATCATTTAATTCTTATAATCAGAAAGAGTTTGAGTTGTTAGTAGTATCAATTATGGCATGTCATGAATTGAAATGTGACAAAACAGAGGAACAGAATCAAAAAATAAGAGAGAATCTACATCTTATTAAAATGTATGAGAAAGGAGATGTTTATATAGTTTCAATACCTGTTGATTTTGTAGATAAATTACGAAAATTAGAATAGGATTCATGTTGGTAAGTGTGCTGTATCTTAAGCGGAAAGTTGTGGCAAATAATGTTTTTACTCGATCTGAGGTTGAGGAAATTCAGAAAAGAGTATTATTCCTGGGAACTACGAGCTCCAGCTCGTAGCCTTATAATCGAGGAGCTGGAGCTCCCCGTTTCCAGGATGCAAGACAATATTATTTACTTGACTGGTATATGGTTTATCACGTTGATAACATTTGATAAAAAAAATAAAGCAATTACGAGGGGTTTTATGAGTAGTGAAGGTGAAAAATTTACTGGCAGGTATGATCTTTATGATTATGTTCTGAATAATGATGATATTCTCAATGATACAAGAAAAAGGAATGAGTTCATAGAAAAAGTGCGTGCTACTTTTGGGGTGAAGGATTTTGCTGTTTATACTAAAGAAGGGAATCTCCAGGTAGCCTCCCGAGAGGATTTTAATGCAATCAGAAATTCTTCACAATTTAATTCTTGTCTCCAAGGTGATATTTCTCCTCGCAGTATTATAAATTATACAACAAAAAAAGCTGATAATATCTATATCCCAATATATAATAAGGATGAAGTGGTTGCAGTATTATATCTGGAGTGTGATGGCTCTAATGGAAATGGATTCACCGGAAAGGAAGCAGAAGAGATTCAAGATATCTTTCAGCCAGTATTTGTTTACCAGATGATCAATGCGAGTATGGGCAGTGAAGTGGTTTCCGGGTTTATGGGTATTATTGGAATGAGTGAAGCCATGAAGAGGGTATATAAAAAGATAATCCTGTATTCACAGTATGATGAACCAGTATTGATCTGCGGAGATACAGGTACTGGAAAAGACCTGGTAGCCAGTGCTATCCATCGTTTTTCTCAGCGCAGTCATAACAAATTTAACCCTCAGAATTGTGCTGCTATTGCTGAAGGGATTTCTGATACTATATTATTTGGTCACATAAAAGGAATATTTACAGATGCCAAAGAAAGTAGAAGTGGAATTTTTGAGGATACTGAAGGTGGAACGCTGTTTCTGGATGAGATTGGGGACCTTGACAAAAAATTGCAAACAAAACTTCTGAGAGTATTGGATACCAAGAAAGTAATAAGAATGGGTGAACATGAAGAAAGAGAAACGGATTTCCGGGCAGTCTTTGCCACTAATAAAAACCTGGAAGAAATGGTTAAAGACGGCAGTTTTCGTCAGGATTTCTATTATAGGATATCTGCTCTGCGGATAGATGTCCCAAGTTTGCAAGAGAGAAAGGAAGATATTCCTCTGATCGCAAAATCTATAATTGAATCCTTCTGCCGTCAGTATCAAAAAGTTATGGATGCTGAACCTCTCACAGAAAGCGCGAAAACTATACTGATGAATCATAACTGGACAGGTAATGTGCGTGAATTGATCAACGTGATCAATCGCTCCCTGATCGAGCATCGCAGTAAGAAACAACTTGATGCAGCAGATATTGTTTTCTCTGTTAGATCTGGCGCATTAAGTCCAATAGCAGACATAGAATCATTCTTTAATCAAGATCATAAACTGGACGATGTTATCTACACATACACAAAGAAAGTATATAGACGGTATAATGAAGACCGGATCAAAACCGCTTCTACACTTGGAATATCTCTTTTTTATCTGAAAAATATCTTGAAGCCAGAAAGTCTTTTTAGAAAAAATAAAGAAAAAAATGAACTGCCACAGGAAATAGATCTACTCTGATATATTAATATAGTGAATTTTGTTAGAATTGCATGGGAAAGACAGAGAATACTACCAATGCAGAAATGAATGCCGGATCAAAGGGTCGTCCAAAACTCTTGTCCGAAATACGTTCAAAAGTCTTGTACTTAGCTGTGGGATCATTTCATCACGTGTATATCAATTCCCGATTCTTAAATACTATAAGCGAATATCCTGGAATCAAGGAATTTTTTCTATAACTGATGCGATAAACAGGATAGATAAAGCAACAATTGTTCTGATACTAAAAAAAATATTATTATCTCATAACTTCCATATTCATGAAGATTGGTCACTATCTGCTATCTTTACTGAATTAAACCCGTCAAATGTCCTCTCAATTGCCTATATAGAGCCTATAGAGAAGATACAGAGAAGCTCAACTGAGCACGGCATAACAATATAATGTCATGCCGTGCTCAGTTGAGCTACCTTATTACTACTTATATCACTCTTTATTGAAAACGTAATATATTAATTGATTAGAATACGGGAGATGGGAAAGTGAAAAAATTGGAAAATAGGAGGATGGGAAGATGAGTAGCCAAGGTATCTTGCTTTGGGTTATGCTTATTCAGAACTTTCAGCTTTGATTTAATTCAGACTTGATTATTCTTCGTGTAGACTCTTGATGATTATTCACTATTATGACATCTGATTGCAGGGAGTTGTCCCTTCGAGTCACATTTACAGCGTTCATTGCGAGCAAAAGACCTTGATATGGTGGTTACAGGTTCACCATCCCGGAGGTCTATTGATCATCCGGGAGGTGAGTTAGCTGGTACTGACAGCAATTAGTAAATAGATGTTAGTCAGGAAAGAGGAGGTGGTAAAGATTATGGGGTAACAGTGTTTGATAAAAAGCACAGTGTTGTTAATACTGTTAAATTTCATGTAATATTTTTTATTTTGACTCAGAATGCTGATTTTTTTTTACTTCTTCAAAAGCCCTAATAATAACCATTCATTTAATTTAAGATAATTCACAAAATAAAATATAATCAGGTTGGTACTTTAAATGCATATAAGATTAACTAAAAAGAAGCTGGAGGTTAAGATGAAGAAAAAAATCAAGCCTGGGTATCGATGGATCAAGATCAAATCCGAATCACCTGAGGACTTGAGAAGTGTGCTGAGAAAGATGAATAAACAGCGTTTGAGAAATTTTAAAATTAGGTGGGTAAATGAACCCGGAACTCAAACTTGCACAAACCTTGAAGGATTATCTAAATATCAGAAGAAATTGATCAAGTACTATATGAGACTTAAAAAGAGCAATGATCGAACAGCCAGTGGCTTAGATTTTACCATGAAATATGGGTGGCTTGTGAAACCCGTGTTTTGTAACTGGATATGCAAGTTTCGCGAAATATGCAAGATCAAAGAAATTATCGATAATGATCAGGGAGAGTTATAATGAATAAAGCAACTGCGTATCCTACACCGCATGCTAAATTCATCTATCAATTATCAAATTTAGTATCAAAATACACTAAGCTGACCATTGTGGTGAACAGTGATGAGACGGGCTTTAGTTCAGAGAGTGATTATGAAAGAAAGTCAGGGATTTTAGAGGTGAAAGGAGAAAGATCGCAAAATATTATCCAGGTGAGTTTCAAGCTTACTTCTGGGATTAGGGATGCAAAGGTATCTATTGATCGCCTGTTCACAAAGCTTTCTGAACTAGGTGATAATGTAAATATTTTAACGCCGGTGACTGAGATTAACCATAGTGTCATCTCACTTTGGGTAATGATGGCAATAGAGAATGAAACACTGGATTTTAACGTAGTAAATTCTATCATGCTTGATATGGAAACAATTAATAAGTTAGCAATATTCATTCAAGACGAATTACCAGAAGTTGAAGATGAGGATAGTATTTATGAAGTTTACAGAGAGATCAGTGATTTTATAGCACCTGTATTTCCATTAAACTCAAAGCAGAGCTATGATAATGAAAATTACAAGAATTGGCTGGCAGAAACCACTGAATTAATAAGTTCAAAATTACCTGTAGCAATAGTTTGTGAGAATATCATACAGGAGGAATATATCCTGGCAGCGATAGCGGGTAAATTAAAAAAGAAAGGAATGACAATAGGACAATTGCAGGTAGCAACTCTTAATGTGAAATCGATATTGGATATTGCTAAAAAGGCACCTGGCATCCTTTGGCTGCGCTCATCCAGTTTAGCAATAGGGACTAATATATATGAGATAAGCAATGACGTTCAAAATGTATTGCAGCAGATGCGTAATCAAGGATATAGAGTGATATTTTCGGGCAGTTATGCCGAACATCAGGGCGTGTTTCAAGGAGGGCAGGGCGGGGTTTCTGATCCTCAGCTTCCAGTAGTCCGGCATTTACCTGTTAAAATTCCCATGAAGTATTTACTAGCCCATAAGCTTGAACAGGAAGTAAAGCAAATTGGCGGATTACCAAAAACTATAAAGAAAGAGCTTTTCAGCAGGATCTATGAAGCTCAAAAAGGAAGGGATTATGCTGATCAGATGAGATCATTAACTGCAATAACTAATTACGAATTAGTTAACTATAAACAAGGAGATACATATAGTCCAGAGAACACGAAGGCTTTTTCAGGTCAGGTAATTAGAATGCAGGAGACATTTTCCGGTATTGAAAACAAGCCTTCAATAGAACGGGCAGTTTCAGTGCAGAGAAACTTCCTTAAGGGCTTAACCACTAATTCCATGTATGAATTTTTAACTGGTAGATTACTTGCCCAGGATAAAGCTTTAAAGACTCTGACTAAGCGATTGCAGGAGGAAGCGCTATTAAGACCTTTATATCAGCCCATCCGCTACTGCGCACAGGGAACACCAGCAACGGGAAAATCAGAAAGTGCAAAATTATTGGCAGAAGCACTGGGAATACCTTTCATCAATATAGATGCAGCAGGAATGCCTGATTTTTATACAGCTTCTTCTCAATTACTGGGTTCGGGCAGGGGATTAGTGGGCTCAAACAAGAGTGGTCGTCTGGAGCAGGCAGCTAAATGCAATCGGGGTGCTGTATTGGAAATATCTGATCTGGATCATGCAAATAGCCATGTGAGAGCATCATTGAGTGATTTGTTTTTGCAGGTATTGGAAACTGGTCAGGCACAATCTGCAATGGGAGAAATGTTTTCCTGCGCCAACTTGATCTTTGCATTTACGATCAATTTGCCGGATGGAAAAGATGAAATTTTGCGCAAACCAGGAGTCGGATTTAACAATTACCCTACTGAGAGCAGTATCCGCAAAGACGTAGAAAAAGAAGTAAAATATATGTTCAGCTCAGCGTTTTTATCCAGAATAGGCAATCCAGTACTCTTTGAGACCCTAAAAGGAAAAGACCTGGGGCTGATAAGTGAACAGGTTATCCTAAGCTCTATATTTGAAGCAGCTAAAAGACTGGATTTTAAAATTAGTGAATTAGAGATCAAGAAAAATACAGGAATGGCAATAATCAAATCTATAGAGGATATTAACACTTTTGGAGCAAGAATTTTAATAGATAGAACTCGCAGTATTCTTGCTGAGGCAATCCTGGAAAAATGGAATAAGGGAGAATTAGAAGAGCCAGGTAAACTGGTGATATTTGCAGATGAGAGTGGAAAATTGATATTAAAAAAAGAAAATAAACCCGGAGGAACAGATGCAGAAAAAAGTGTTTAGTTTATTAAGCCAGGTATCATATAATAGAGCTGGTCAATCAGATTTGATAGAGCTTAAACCTACAAAAGGAAAAAATCCACTATTCATCCCCAAAGTAATATTGGAAATAATTGTTTGGTCGATAATAAATGGTGAATTCATTCACCTTAGTGGACCATCGGGAAGTGCCAAGACGGCATTGATCCAGGCTCTAACGATGCCTGAAAATCTGTATCCGATAATAGATGGCATGAATAATTCCAGAAAATCAAGATATAAAAAGAAGCCTTTGAAAATGTATCCTATTGAGATGTCCACTTATGAAACACCAGCAGAATTACAATCTGTACGTGGACTTTCACAAGGCTCTACTTATGATGAAGACAGTGAGATAGTAACAGCATTGAAAAACTGCGTAGAAGACCGAAAGGACTTTTATCCTCTAATCTGGCTGCGTGAGATGGGCAGAGTGATAAGCGCAAATGTCCAGGGAGGCTTACTTAATCTTATGGACAAAGGCGAGGTGATCCTGAGGAAAAATGAGGTTGTGGATTGCATGGAAATCAGTTATATAGCTGATTCAAATTATCAGGCAGATGAGGATGCTCATTTTACCTTAGTCCCGCTTGATTCTGCACTAAAGAGACGCTTTAGTGTTAATATCACCCTCGACTATTTGAGTCGTGAAGATGAGATGGTGGTTTTAGAAAACATTATCAAGCGTGATGGGAAGCTGGGAATCAACCATGATCTGGTTATTGAAGTGGTAAATCTTGGCAGTCGGATAAGAAAGAATCAGGCAGAGGGAAACCTTTTATCAGTTGCTCCACCTTCGATTTACGGGTATTTAACGTATTATAAAATGGCAATGGGGCTGCAGCATTTAAGTCATCCCAAAATTGCAGAATTTACTTTACTAGGACATGCCAGTAATGATGACCAGAAAATAGTTCACAGTATCTTGAATGATATATATAGTGTGTATGACGACGATATAGAGAAAGATAAACCCTTGAGTGGCAATCTAACATAGGAGTAACAATGAATAAGCAGCCAACTATTAAAAACATCGAAAGATTTGACAGAAGTAATTATTTCAGTAGCAGTTATTCTCGTAAGAGAAAAACAGACTGGGCAGGAATACCCCCAGGTTATGCCTATAACTTCAATCAAAGTTATTATATCCGCCAGATAGCTCGGTCGAAATATTATTCTTTGCTAAGGAAAGCTCAGAAACAGTCAGTAAGGCTTCTTAATAAGGGAAAAAAGGGGAGTTATCAACCAGTGATAAAAGCACAATTAGATCCCTTTTTTTCCAAGTTTCCCAGTATTTTGGCTGCATACTCGTCTATAGGATTAACTACATATCTGGAATATATCAATTTACTGCCCAAAGATAAGAACCTTTTGGAAATCGATTTAGAAGATGCTATCGATGATCTGATGGAAGAGATAGACCCGGAGTTTTATATAGATGAAGATTGCGTAACTGAACTTACAAAAGTTATAAAAGATGCAGTTTTCAAAAGAGTAAACCTGGAAGTTATCAGTCGTGAAAAAAATCTATTTTATGTAGAAATCTACAGATTATTCTCAGCTTCGCACCAGAGTTTGAAATTCAGATCGCTTTCTGATATTGCCAGGGCAGTGATACTATATGGTGATGTACTGGTGTGGGATATTTCAGATTTACATCCGATGACCAAAGCTTTGCTGGATGATATTTTTCAAGTCAGCGAAAATTTCCTGACAGCAATTGGGGAAGAGGATTCCGCTAATTTGATAGACTTCTGTAATCAATGGATATTGGCTTTAATTCGTTGCCTGGCAAAATATCTACCATCTGAAGATGATAAATATCGAGAGCAGGGAGGAATGACAGAAGATATTGAGGGTTATGATACTTCTACTGATAAGAAATTTAAATACTACCTGGCAGAGAACTTTTCAGAGACCGGCAGTTTTCATGCACTTGCCAAACCTCGTGCTCCGGAGTTATTTGACCCCAGGAATGAAAAAGAGAAAAAAGGCAGGTCTTTTGTAGATATTGCCCATGCTCCAAAACAGACTTCAAATGTGGACCAGGAGCCAAATCCGATCAAGAAACTTCTGGAAGAAACAATAGATAACATCGACAAAGCATCTGGTAATCAATCTAACTGGGAAAATAAGCGTTCCGATCTGCTAACTCAGGATAATGTAGATTTTATGGCTGGTGAGATTCAAGGTGAATTTAATGAGGGACACGAAGTCGAAATAACAGTGGGAAAAAATAAGAAGAAATTCAAAGGTGAAATCTTTGAAAGACCAGTGGAACTTTCTTATGATGAAGAAGCTATCAGTGTATTAATGCAAGAATCAGAAATACTGACAAGAGCTATGAAAAATCAGCTTTATCCGAATGTGATCAAGGAGCCGGTTATCAGACGGATAAAAACCAGTGGAACTCTTGATTCATCCAGATTGGCAATAGGTGATTTTTCAGAAGCGATCTTTAAACGGCATAGAATTCAGGAAATATCTGATAAACGGGGTAAACCTGTATTATTGATAGCTGCTGACGGATCAGGAAGTTTGAACAGCATTCAAATGAAAATGCTAAAATTACTTACTGCTGCCTGGCTGCGTTCAACAACGAATACTGATATAGATATCATGGCGGGGTTATATCATTCCGGAGATATTCGCAAGTCATTGCATGGTCCCCTGGTACAATGGATGTATCATTCTCAAAAAACATTATGTGTTAGTAAACAGGATGCCTTAAGGACTTTGATAACGCTGCCGGATACTGGCACCGGCTGTCAGTCTGATGCTGTCTCCATTGCCTTCATGATCCAGGAAGCTCGCAAAATGGCAAAAGGAAGAATGATTTATTTGATACTTATTTCTGACTGCTGCTGGAATGTATCATTTCGTGAAGGCATGAGTGGTGCAGAAGAGGTGGAAATGGTTATAAAGCAATATTATGAAGAACTTGAGGATAAGCTTCATGTAACTTTGGTGGCTCTGGGGCAGGGAGTTACTGGATTTGAAGATGTTCTTGATAAAGTGATACCTATCACCAATTCAGATCTTAATAATATTGATAAAGTAGCTTCTCAGATTGGATTATATGTGGCATCAACGATGCGTGAAAGAAGAAAACTAATCAAAAAAGGGAGATGAAATGGCTGATATTAAAAACTCTTATAAATTCGATTACAGGGATGAAATTGGCTTTGAATATGATGAAAATGATATTGATGATGGATATTTCTATCATGGAGATCCCAAAATTGCCAAAGAATGCCTTTCGGTTTTGATAAATCAATTACTCAAGTATGAAGAAGTGCGCAGCAAACTGGAAAATCAGGATGGAAAAATTGAAGATCTAACTTTAATCAATAGTATACTTACAGAGAAAATCACATTCAGACCTCGTTATCATACATATAATGTCTCATTAATTGACCAGGATAGTATAAGGCAGTTAATGTTTGCTCTGGATAATTATCACCTGGATGTAAGACGATTGGAGCACGGTCTGCCAGTTTACTATATTTGCCGCAAGAAGCACAATTATCGAGGAAATTATGACATGATAGTGGAGGATATTTATCGCAGCAGAGGTTATGATTTTGAAGATAATCGGTTTGTGAAACTTATGAGTTCAGGGAAAGAAGTTTATTTTCTGCGGTTGAGTCATCTTCGAAAGAAACTTTGTAACAATGATTATACTGACCTGGAAAATCATAGTATCGATTCTGTGATCAAATCTTTGGGCAGAAATATTTTTCAATATGCCTGGCATGAAGATCAGATCTTGGGTTTTACTACAGCGAGAAAATTAGGTATCAGGAATTTTCAGGATGCGATTGAATTGCTTTACCTTTGCCTGAATAGCGAATTATGCGAATTGCGCAGTAAAGTTAATGATAAATTACTAAAGCAGTTGATGATAGTTTACCCTCAGAAAGCAATCTATGATTTTGTGAAGATGATCACTAAAATGGAAGGCAGTAAACTCGACAAACTTCCTAATAAAGCACTTAAGCAATATGCCAGATTATCAAAAGCCTACAATTCTCTTTTAAAAACAGAAGTGCTATGGGGAAAAGGAAAACAATTTATACCACTTTATAAGATTATTTTCGGGAATTTTTTCCGAATGAATATGGTTGGCAAAAAATTGCGTCATAATAAAATTCTAATCGCAGCAAAAAAAGAATTTGAAAATATCTCAAAGGATGTAATTGCGAAAATATTGGAAAGCTGAGATATCAATTCATAATAAAGGGGTGAGTATGAAAATCGGAATTATCATATTATTAATTATCTTGAGTATAAATCTGGAAGCAAATTATACTTATGAAGAGATCGATGGAGAATACCGCATCTATTGCAATGAACATCATTTTATGTCATTATTGAATAATGCCGGGGAATGTGCCTTTAGACCACATCCAGGAGATGATATTAATGGCTGGGGAAGTACAATATATCTACAACCCTTTTTACCCGGTGCAGTGCTTATGCATACTGTAATAGATGATATTTCGACAAATTTTGATGGTGTGAATATAATTTGCTCAGGACTGGTGTCATTTGGTCAGGGAGGAAACTGGGGTTGCTGGGATTTTGATCTATTTTTTTCTTATGCTGATATCGATAAAATTGTTAGTGGATCGGGAGATTATCATATTCATTTATCAGATGCCCTGTCAGAAGAAAGTGGTGATCTTAATTTATATAAGATTGCCAGTAATTATCTATATAACGTACCTCTTCTTGATCCCCCATTCTGGGGTGATACTGGTGATATGAGTTATACTGAAGTGTTGGGTAATGCGGCAGGATTTCCATTTTTCTGGTATCCTGCCGATAATCCAGGATATTTCCCAGGATATTTTACTGATTCTCTTGCAGTCTATGTGTATGGTGAGTACAATAATATTGATACTGTGGCTCAGGGTTATGAATATATAGCCCCAGCGTGGAAACCATCGATTTCAGTAACCCTTAATTCAGAGGACAATGCAGAGATCACATTTGGGGGGATTTATGATCTTGATCATTCCTCTGAGTTCTGGTCAGATAATATAGGGATCACCCCTATAATATTATCAAATAGTGACATGACGGATTTCGATTTTTCTGTAATATTTAATTCTGATACAGATGAGCCGATTGTAATGACAGAGGAAAAATTGATTAAGGATTCACATGATTTCATAATATATCCAAATCCATTAATGTTGAGCAGACGGATAAGAGGTAATATCAATATCAGATTATATCCTTCCTGGCAAAATAATGAAGCAGTAAAATTAATAGTTTATAATATTAAAGGGCAGAAGATCAAAGAAATGGATTTTACTATCCCAGTAAATCGCTCAATCCCGATTAAATGTGATTTATTTAAACAAACTGGAATTTATATTCTGCAATTACAAAGTAAGAATTTTATTACTTCCAGGAAAATTGTTGTAGTGAAATAAAACAGCTTACAACAATAATGATATAATTTCATTTCGTGCCCGAAAGAAATCTTGCAAACAATCTCAATTAAAATCGGAACCTTTTAATTATCTGCCTTGTTGTCAAGTTCATCTAATAAATCTTGTACAAATAAATAACCTTGCGATAGATAAATCCTGCAAATATGCAAAGCATCTTCTTTATCACCATCATAAATTTTTCTTATTAATTCAAGAATATCAGTATCTTTATATATTGGATATTCATTATTTTCAAGTAATTCCAAATATATTTTGCCAACATATTCAGGGGTGGTTTCAACATGATTCAATAAATTTTCAATTAGATGAACAGAATCAAAACCTCTTTTTATGTATCTCACAGATTTTTTCATCCATTCAAAAACACATTCATCAATTTTCTCAACCAAAGATAACCAGTCCGATAAGTTTGCAATTAATTCTTGATTAACTTTCATGCTTTTATTTTTTTCTAATTCTGAAAGTAATTTACCCCATAATTCTCTTACTTTTTGTTTTTCCCCAGGTTTAAATGATGAAATGAATCTTATTATTTCTTTAATAAAATGTGGTTTTTCAATACTAATTATTTTATTAATCAAGCTTTCAGGATCATCCATTTTTTCAATATTCTCAAAATAGCCAATACATATATTCTGAATTGTACCCACCCAAACAGAATCATTTTCAAACACAGTCTCAAGGGCTAAATTATAATCTCCTTTTTCCCATAGATATTCATAGATAAACTTAGTCCAATAATGATCGTAAAAAATATATCCGGTATAAACTGCTTTCCAGCATTCAAATGACTCTTTTGAGAAAATATTATTTAAATTATTTTCTACCCATTCATGATCCAAATAGATAAGATTCTGAATAAATCTGCCTAAAGAAAGGCAGAATTCTTTTGAAGGTTTTTTCCTTTTATTTACATAATCATCGAATACTTGCCTGATACCTGATAGCCAGCTTTTTCCTTCTGGTTTCTGATCTCTTGATTTCATCAAAGACAAATTTATCATTGCCCAATACAAATAACCTCTTGTTGAATTCAACACAGCTATAACAACATCAGTCTGCTCAAATAAATGATAATCTCTTTTATCTAATTCTATTAGAATATTTTCTGCTAATTCTATGTATTCAAAATCAATAGAATTTTTTGTATTTTTTGAACCTTCATTTATAAAATCAGCAACGTGCATCACAAATAAATCAACTAAATTTTGATCTATTTCATTTGAGATATTCCAGAATTCACTTTGATCAATAATGTCTTTAATATAATTTAATATTATTCCCCAATCAATTGGTTTATTATTCTTCCATGCTTCAAACAATCCATCAATTAATGAAGGTTGAAATGTATTATGTAGGTTTATGAAACTATTGATTTCTTCTATAATTCTTTGCGGATTTAAGAAGCAGAAATGGCTAAACATCCTTTGGATCCCTGTCATTTGAAGAGATTCAATTGGATATTGATCAACAGATTTATTCAATATATTGCATATTTCCAGGTTATTTTTGCTTTCAATATCTTTAGTCTCTATTGGGTTGTCATAACCTGATCTATATCTAACCATCTCAATTTTACTGGGATGTACTACTTCTTCCTGATTCAGTTCTTTATATTTTTTGAGTTTTTCT
>JAVCDJ010000258.1 GCA_030765845.1 Candidatus Stygibacter australis | reverse complement strand
CGTCCCCCTCAAATATCGGTTCGCTCTCAATATTCAATCCCTGACATCTGATATTTTTCTCGCTGGCAGAGGAATATAATTCCCGCATCAGATAACAATCGCCAGCATCATTTCCACCAATGTAATCCAAGCCATAATAACTTGCGAACCAGCCATCTTCTGGACTAATCAGATTCCCCACTGAATTATATTCCCTGATGACCAGATCATCATTATAGCCCTCAATAATAAGTACATTTCCGTTTGGCTTGTATTGAATATTATCTATATTACGATCAAAATATAGTCCCGGGTTACTGTATTGAAACTCTAAATCCTCATTGTATTGCCAGATATCAATTTCATGTTCCTGCCAATTAGTAAAGGTTAAATTGCAGCTTCCCCCCTGAAATTTCATATCTGGCAGAAGGGCACCCTCTCCCTCTTCTCCCAGGATAACAGCTTCTTCATATAGAAATTCTTCATCGCTCAACATTACGTTTCCATACACACTCCCCTCAAAAACCGCAGCAAAGAGATAACCTCCAGATGGTCTAATTTCCAGCTCTGCCCCTTCCTCGTTACTATCAAAACACCAGATACCATTTCCGGCATAGTAATAACTGCCATCACCCTGCAGTATTTGGAAATACATCCCAGGCTCCCTGTCTAAGGGATTTCTTAGAATTGCAATATCACCAGCTTCTGTTATTTCATAATCAACCCAGTAACTGGTTCCTAATTCTATTCCATATTCCCATCCTGCCACAGTAGCTCCATCACTGTCTAAATGCCAAGCCCTTACTGAGTTAGTATTATTTTCTATCAAATATACACCTCCCATACGGTCACTTTCCAGGGTGTAATTTGTCGTATTATAATACATCATGGTGCCTGGTTCTTCCCACAATAATTCTCCATTGTCATTGATTTTCTGAATATATATACACTCGGGTGTCCACTCCTGCTGATAGCTGCACCAGCTGATAAATACCGCTCCGTCTTCTCCACAAATGATCTGATAATAATCTGTGCGGAGAGCATTTTGAGATATCTCTGCCGGTTCATCCCAGATATCTTCACCTGATAAGTCCATTCCCTGAATTTTGATCACATAACTGGAATCTACTGATTCCTGCCAGCAGGAATACACTGCCCCAATCCCAAGAGCACCCGCTTCCCAATCTTTGTAATGACTTGATGCCAGCAATACGTCTTCGTTCCAAGACCAGATTGAACTACATACTAAGAGTATAAACAAAATAAACCAGAATGTCCTTTTCATCAAATCCTCCAACTTTCTAAACATTGTTATTATTCATTATTACTATGAATGTTAATTTATTACCGAAAAGATTTATTGTCAAATATTTAATTTCCTATAGGACATATAAGTCCTATAGATCATATAAGTCCTATAGATCATATAAGCCTTATAAAGCTTTCTATTTCAGCGGTATTAAGTTTTTTATATTACCGAAATTAAAATCATTTAGGCAAAGTTTCTTCTCGTAAAAAAGATGTGTTAATCAAGCTTCGAGAAAGATATTATTTTGCCCTCGAGAATGTCTCAACGAATTGAGAACTGGAAGGGCAATTACATTAACATTCAATCTATCAGATAAACCTGGATATTCCAATCTCTGTTGATGAAATTGAAAACTTCAATCCGTAAACTTTAAGAGAGGATATTTTTGCTTTATATATAGAATTATTTGCCTCAGAAATAGAGTTTAATTATTAGCCTAAAAATGCTTCTGCCCCTGTCATGGGATGATAAATCTCTCAGAGAATTTATTCGGAAAAGTTGGCTGATAATTATCATATTTAATAAATTTGACATTACGTGGAAAGTAAAAATTTATGTATTTTAATGAAAGTGATTGGTAGTAAAGGATTTATTGAAAATATAGTAATATAAAGGTAACGGAAAAAGATAATAATATGAGAAAAAGTATTGTAGCTATTGTTGGTCGCCCAAATGTGGGTAAATCGACACTTTTTAATCGCATCTGCCGTAAGCGAAGTGCGATTGTGGATTTTGAAGAAGGCATCACTCGAGACAGGAAATATCAGGATGCAGAATGGAGCGGGATATATTTCACGCTGGTAGATACAGGTGGTATTATTCCTCGAACAGAAGATACAATGAATCAGGCAATCCGTAATCAGGCAGAAGTAGCCATATCTGAGGCAGATGTGATCCTTTTTATGGTCGATGCCAAGACGGGTACAACTGATTTTGATTCTGAAATAGCATCTTTGCTTAGTCCAGTAAGAGATAGAGTACTTCTGGTAGTAAACAAAGTTGATTCTGAGAAAGATGCCTTTGATCTCTATGAATTTCTGCAATTAGGACTGGGCGAAGCCTTTCCCATAGCAGCGGTGCAAGGTCGCAATTGCGGTAACCTTTTAGATGAAGTGATCGCTTTGGTAAATCCAGTAAAAGATGCTGATCTTAGTTATGACAGTGACAAGATCAAGATAGCGATCGTAGGCAGACCTAATGTAGGTAAATCATCTCTTGTTAATAAATTGCATGGATCTGATATCAATATAGTAACAGAAATACCAGGAACCACACGTGACAGTATTGATATGAAAGTAACATATTTTGGAGAAGAGATAACTATTATAGATACAGCAGGATTACGCAAAAAGGTCAAGGTAAAGTATGGCGTGGAATATTTTAGTTCAATGCGTACTATAGAGGCAATACATCAAAGTAATATGGTGATATTGATGCTTGATGCAGAGCGAGAAGTAGCCACCCAGGATCAAAAGATAGCATCATTTGCCGCCCGTCATCATCGTGATATATTGATACTTGTGAATAAATGGGATCTTGTTAAAAAGGATAATAAGACTACGGGAGAATTTATTAAAACTATCAGAAATCAATTACCCTTTATTAATTATGCTCCAATAGTATTTATTTCGGCTCTCACAGGTCAGAGAGTGAGTGGCGTGTTAAAAAAAGTAGTGGAAATCAAGAATACCAGTAAGAAAAGAATTCCCACTGCGCAATTAAATAAATTTTTAGCAGATGTCCTTGCAAACTTTCCTCCTTCTCATTCATCAGGGAAACACTCAAAGATCTATTATTGCACTCAGACAGAGATGAATCCCCCGACATTTGTGTTCTTTTGCAATAATCCCAAACTGATAACCAAACATTACAGCCGGTATCTATATAATCAATTACGGGAAAGGTTTCCTCTGGAAGGGGTATCATTCAGAACGCATTTCAGAGGCAGAAAAGGTGAAGAGGAGCCTCAGGAAAAATGAACTGGATAAATTTCATAATCTCAATTGTTGCAGCCTATCTATTAGGCAGTATCCCTTTCAGTTATATATTCGGCAAATTACAGGGGATAGATATCCGCCAGCACGGCAGCGGAAATGTGGGAGCCACTAATGCCTTGCGAGTTCTTGGCACCAAAATAGGTGTGATAACCCTATTGCTTGATATGGGAAAAGGGTTTGTGGCAGTTCAATTAGCCAGAATTTTGATGCCAGGTGTATTTGAAGGATATTATGTGATAATTGCACTTGTGGCAATTACTGGTCATATTTTCACTTTGTTCTTAGGATTTAAGGGTGGAAAAGGCGTAGCTACTTCAGCAGGAGTGTTTATAAACCTTTTACCTTTACCCTGCCTGTTGACCCTGCTTGTGTTTGTTATTGTGGTGACTGTAAGCAAATATGTCTCACTGGGATCTATCACAGCAGCTTTATTTTTATTTATTTATATACTGATAGAAAATATTAGAAACAGCTTTGGAGAATGGTATTATTTAGGCGTGGTCATCCTGGTGGCAGGCTTTATAATTATCAGACACAGAGCTAATATATCAAGATTATTGTCTGGGACAGAGAATAAGTTATCTTTTAAGAAAAAGGAATAATGATATTATGTGCGGAATTGTAGGAGTATTTGGGAATAAAAAGGCTGCGGATCTGGCAACCCTGGCATTATTTGCAGAACAGCATCGAGGGCAGGAGAGTTGCGGACTGGCAGTCTCCAATGGGTCATATATCAAACTTCATAAACGGATGGGACTGGTAAAAGATGTATTTACGCCAGAAGTTCTGGAAGATCTGCCGGGCGAGATAGCTATAGGGCATGTTCGCTATCCCACCTGTGGCAGCTCCAATGAATATAATTCACAGCCGCATTTAGTGGAAACCCTTTATGGTCCTGTATTTTCATTAGCCAGTAATGGTGATATAACCAATTATAATTCCATCAGGAAATATCTGGAAGATGAAGGAGTATTTTTTCACAGCTATAATGATGGAGAACTTCTTATTCGTTATATAGTAAATAAACTGGTATATAAAAAGCAGACAATAGCAGCAGCGATCAGGGACTTGATGAAGGATATAAAAGGCGCTTATTCCACAGTTTTTATGATGCAGAAAGAAATGTATATATTCCGGGATCCTAACGGGATCAGACCACTTAGTATTGCAAAACTTACTGATGGCTCATATGTGGCAGCAAGTGAAAGCTGTTCACTTGACCTGCTGGGCGTGGAATGGAAACGGGAAGTGAAGCCGGCAGAAATTATAAGGATCAGTGATAAAGGAATGGAAGTGTATGAAAACGATGCCAGAGAATATAGATCAGGTACGAATGATCATCATTGCATTTTTGAGCATATATATTTCTCACGACCCGATAGTTATGAGTTCGGTCAAAACGTGTATGAAGTGCGAAAAAGGATAGGAAGTGAATTGGCAGATAATGATAAGATAAAACCTGATGCAGTAGTGCCAGTGCCGGATTCTGCGAATTTTATTGCTTTGGGCTATGCCGAACGGAAGCAGATACCTTATGAGATGGGTTTGATCAGAAATCATTATGTGGGCAGGACATTTATCAAGCCGGATCAGACGATCAGAGATGAGAGTGTATATCAGAAATTTAACCCTCTCCCCAATTTCTTTCAAGACAAAATTGTAGTACTGGTGGATGACTCAATAGTGCGTGGCACTACTTTACGTAAAATAGTGAAATTAGTGAGGAAAAAGGGGGCTAAGGAAGTTCATCTCAGAATCGGTTCT
>JAVCDJ010000257.1 GCA_030765845.1 Candidatus Stygibacter australis | reverse complement strand
CGCGTACGCGAATTGAATCCACCGAGGCGGACAAGAATTGAAAACTCAATCCACCGAGGCGGACAAGAATGTAAAATGAATTCAGTAGTTTGGGATGGAAAGGACGATTCTGGGAAACAGGTAAGCAGCGGAGTATATTTTATACGTGTACAGGCTGGCAGGGAAGTATCTACAGTAAAAGCGTTATTGATGAAATAGGGTAATAGTGAGAAGTGAAGATATGAGCCACAGATTTCACGGATTAACACGGATAGGAGAGGAGAGTCTTATGATTGGTTTAGCTGGAGTATTCCAATCTAAGTCAGAACTTCTGAACCGTACTCGGGGTAGGAGTTCTGGACGACCGAGAGGGGAAACTGTCGCCAGAAGTCTTATCCGGAGTACCGTTACAACTCCTGCTTAGCGGGGTATGGTGCAACGGTCGTTCTTAAGTCAATCCACCGTGTACAGTGTCTTAACTCAATAACTTAGTGGGGATTTTATGAAAGAATTAATTGTTGGTTTAATGTTGATTTTTGTTGGGGTAATTTGGGGTGTGGATGTAGAGGGGATAATTGATGAGGATACTGTTTGGAGTGCTGATGCCAGTCCTTATCATGTAACTGGAGATGTAACTGTTACTGAAGGGGTGACCTTGACGATAGAGCCAGGGGTGGAAGTGTTTATGAAGGCAATGCGGATGTATGATCATGATGATTATCTGGCACATGCGGACATTTCAGAGCCAGAACATACAGCAAATCTGATTATTTATGGTTCACTTGTTTGTGAGGGGACAGAAAGTGACAGTATCTGTTTCACACGAGAGCCTGATTCGCTTTATTATCACTGGGGAGTGATTGCTATGATAAATGAGGTCAATCCGGTAATATTTCGTTATTGCCGGATAGAGCATTCATCTGAATCCTGGCTGCCAATGGTTTATTACTGGCAGGGTGCTATCACATCATATAGCAGGGACGTGATACTGGAGAACAATTACTTTTATAATAATTGCTGCAATTACCAAAAAAGATACAGCGGTCCGGCAAATTCACGGATCATAATCAGGAGTAATTATTTTATGACTGAGATACCGGGAGTAACTCAATCCTATTGGGGAAACAGCGGGTGGGGAGAATCGATAATAATCGAAACAGATTTGGGTAATGATCAAACTCTGGTAGCTGATAATTACTTTGAATGCAAGTTTATCAGGATAGGAGGTGGAGGATATTGTCTGGTTAATAATACCTTTAGAGAAGAATACCGTTATTACCCGTATAATAATGATCAGGAATTACCGATGTATATATGCGATAATGACTGGGGCACTGCTTTTGGGACAATGGGAGGAATAGAAGAATTAGAAGTAGAAGACGCAGATGCAATATTAGCAAATAACTTGTTTAGTAATATGATAACTATAAATATAGATTTAGATTACGGCAATTTTTACTTCTTTAATAACAGGGTAACTAATACTGTGATGGAGATAGGGAATTCCTCCTGGAATGGTGATGTGAAGTTTTTTAATAACTATGTAAGCAGTTCACTTATAGAATTTCGGGGCTATTCCGAGATATACAATAATGTGGCAAGGAATTGCAGTGGGATGGGATTACAGCCTTCTTACAACACGTCATTATATAATAATGTAATCATCGGGGCAGAATATGCCTTGAATCATGAAGCAAGTTACTCAATGATCTGGACTGCATTCAGAAATAATATCTATCTGGATTGCTTGCATCCTGTTGTGACCAATGGTAATGAGCCAGTGTTTAATCCTGCTGTGCAGAATTGTCTGATGGATTTTAATATTCCTATCAGTATTATTGATCTGGGTGGTAATATCATAGATGTGGATTTGGATGAGGATGACGTTTTTGTGGATGCAGCTGGAGGAGATTTTCATTTATTGCCAGGCTCAGTGTGTATTGATGCGGGATATGCAGAAGAGGAATATCCGTTTTATGATTATGACTATGCCGGCAGGGTCTGGGATGGAGATGGAGATGGCAATGCCGTTATCGATATTGGGGCGCTTGAATACGGTTCACCAGGTTTAGGCGGAATAGAGGGATATGTGTATGCAGAAGAGAGTGGAGAGATATTATCTTATGCCTTAGTGAGAGATGCGGATGAAATATGTAGTTTTGACTTCACTGATAGTACGGGCTATTACAGGATCAGCCTGGCAGACGGGCTTTATGATCTGATTACTGATACTCCATTTTATGCAGAAATGCAGATAGATGCAATTAGTGTGAGTGGAGGAGAATTTACAGAATGGGATATATATCTGGATCAGGAGCCAGCAGTAGAAAATGAGCAAGATATGATCGTGGAAAATGTGTCTGGCATCCAGCTTTATAATTATCCAAATCCCTTTACTTTGGATGGCAGAAGCGGGGGAACAAATATCTGCTATTCCGGGGTAGAAGAAGAGGGGATATTGACTGTTTACAATATTAAGGGTCAGAAAGTGTGGGAATACCAGGTCAGTGGCACTGTTGGAAATACAATCTTCTGGGATGGGTGCAATATGAATAATCAGAAAGTTGGTAGTGGAATATATTTTTGCCATATGATTTCAGCAGATTCAGAGGGTACAACTAAATTATTATTATTGAAGTAGTAAAAACCATCTTAAGTATATAACCATCAGGGATAATAGCTAATAATTCTCAAGAACAATTCGGGAAAGGATAATGAATTGACAAGCTGTGAAGAAATCATAAATTGGATTATCTTGAAAAAAAGTAATTTAGAAGGATTAATAATGAAAGTCAGAAGTCTTATCCTTGCCATGGTAACAGGAGTATATCTCCTTGGTAATTCAGTGTTTGCGCCTTTAGGTACACCTTTGCATAATTATAATAATGATGTGTATGGATTAGGAATGGGAGATACGGGAATTTCGGATCTTTATAGGATCAATTGTAACCAGGATAATCCCAGTTTATTAGTAACAGCCAATAATGTAACCTTATCATCTGCAATAAATAAGGGATATTACTGGTATGAAAATGATACTGACAGATATCGTGATGATGCCTTATATCTTCCCTATTTTACCTTAACAGTACCGATAAAGAATCATCGGGTGGGAATTTCAATGAGTTCACTTTATTCCGGCAATCTTTATACCAGCAAATCAGACATCAATTTTGTTGCAGGGGATACCCTGGTATATGATGAGATAGTGCGCAAAACAGAAGATATATTTAGTACAAAGTTGCATTATGCAATTAAGAGCCGTTATTTGAATGCGGGAGTTTCTTTGATCTATTATTTTGGGAATCAGGTAAATTACTGGAGCCTTGATTATGATGACAGCAGTTTTACTGACACCAAATATGAATATGAGAAGAATTATAGCGGGGTAGGTTATAAATTAGGGGTGAGTAGGATAATAGGGGATTTTTCACTTGGAGCAAGTTATGAACCATCTACCAAATTAAATGGAGACACCGTTTTCCGTTATAATTTTGGGAATGAGGAAGACACCTTAAGTTTTAATGAAGACCTGTTTGAGATACCGGAAAATGCCAATCTGGGATTAACCTACCAATTTTCTAACACTTTAAAGTTAAGCCTGGAAGGTAATTTTATATTCTGGTCAAAGAGCGACAGAGAGTATGAAGACGAATTTGGCAACCTGGGAACATATGAAGATAGCTGGCGGATTGGCACAGGATTATCATACGATCCGGTGTCAGGCTACGGCAAGTGGTATGAGCGGATCCCATTTCGATTAGGTGGCAGTTACAGATTATTACCTTTTAAAAATGGTGGAGAGGATATTTATGAAATGGCATTGTCCACTGGCAGCACGATCCAGCTTGATTCTCCTGGACGCAAGTTGGATTTTGCCTTGAGATATATTCAGCGGGGAAATAGTGATAATAGCGGATATCGGGATGAATCACTGCAACTGGTGATAGGCGTAACGGGATTTGATATTTTCCAGAAAAGACCTAAGCGAACTAAAGAGCGTGAAATTCCCAAGGTAGACCCTGGAATGGGAGTGAGAGAAGACACACAATGAGATTAAACTGGACAATACCAGAAACATCAAATCTGAGTTTTTATGATCAGATAATCGGCAGTCGAGAGATTGGAGAGAGTTTTTTTTATGCTGGATTAAAGGATATTCCGAATCTAAATCTGATCAAGGGTATGGAAAAGGGAGCTTTAAGGATAATCAAAGCACTGCATCGGAAAGAGCGGATAATGATCTTTGGAGATGATGATATTGACGGAATCACATCCACATATATTCTCTTTGATTTTTTTAGTAAGCTGGGATTTCAGGATCATTATGCCTATATTCCTAATCGTATACTCGAAAGTCACGGAATGCAGAAAGGATTTATTCAGGAAGTAAAGAGTAAAAATATCTCTCTGGTGATCACAGTGGATGGTGGAGTATCTTCTGTGGAACAGGTAGAAATATTGAACCAGATGGGGTGTGAAGTAGTGATCACTGATCATCATGAAGTGCCGGAGGTGCTACCCTCAGCATATGCCATTATCAATTGCAAGCAGAAAGACTGTAACTTCCCTTACAAAATGATGGCAGGAGTGGGGATCACCTATTTATTGATCAAAAAAATCGCAGAAATTATCAATACAGTGACTGATCCCAGTTATTTATTCTGGGTGGCAGTAGGTACAATCTCAGATAAGGTACCGCTTACTGGAGTAAACCGGATATTGGTGAGAGAAGTACTTGAGAACTGGTATGAATTTGAAGATGACACACTGGATCTTTTAACTAAATACTTCTGGTTTCCAGGAGATTTCTCTTCAAGAATGGCAATATTCAGATATTTAATTAAATTGCTTGCCAATGGCAGGGAACCCGATGGACATAATACAGCTTTCAAGTTGCTCAATTCTCCCAAGATATATAAAAGCCAGATCTTGAAATCATTGATCTCCAGACGTAAAGAGAGTGAGAAAAAGCTTAATGAAGTGCGTCAGTATATTGACAGCCTGCTTCCAAAAGATATCGGATTACATTTTTTACATTATGATAAGGAAGATCTTATCCCGCATCAATATCTGGGACTTTGTGCAACCACGATCAGTAAGACACATATGATACCCACAGTATTTTTGAAGAAACGGGGGGATTTGATCATTTGTGAAGTGCGGGGAATAGACGGGTTTGATTTTATTAAGGCATTTGAGAGCCTTCAGGATCTATTGATCCAGTGGGGTGGACATCAGAAGGCTGCCGGATTTTCCATGAAACAGGAGAACCTGGATGAATTTAAAATTCAATTCAAGGAATATGTAGAAACGCATCGGAAATCAATTCAGGAAAATCGCAGACTGGATATAGATTGTGTGCTTGAACCTTCACAGATAAACAAGTTGATCAGCTTTGTCCAGATAGAATTACCAGCCTTTCAACCATTTGGAGAAGGAAATCCTGAGCCACTTTTTCTGATCAGAAATTATAATCCTGCCAGAGATGGTGATAGTCTGGCATTTGCTGAAGACAATGGTCTTTCTGCAGATGGATTTTATGATATAATATTCAATTTCAGGGGATCATCATTTTATCTGGTGGATAGTAGAGAATCCTCTGCAAGTCAATAGATCAAGGAGCACGAAATGATAATAAACCGAAATCTTTGCGATATTTGCGGGAGTTGCGTTGCAGTATGCCCGGTGGATGCGATCAGCATCAGTGAGTTTTCTGTGACAATTCATCAGGATCAATGTATTCAGTGTGGAAACTGTGTGCAGGTGTGTCCAGTAAAAGCGATCAGTGAGGATAATATATGAAGTCAAGTCAATATGATGTTGTAGTGATAGGCGCAGGACCAGCGGGGAGTGTAACTGCGAGATATGCAGCGGAAAAGGGAATAAAAGTATTGCTTCTGGAACGTGATCGAGAAGCCGGGATACCGGTAAGATGTGCAGAGGGAGTATCACAAAATGGGATAGCACCCTTTATAGATATTGATCCTAAATGGATAGCAACAAAAATAGATTCTGCCTGCCTGCATTCTCCTGATGGAGAAATAGCTTATATGTATAATAATGGCACGGGGTATGTACTGGAACGGCGGATATTTGACACAGAGTTGTGTAATCTGGCAATTCAGGCAGGAGCAGAAATGCTTACCAAGGCAGATGCTGTGGGACTTGAATTTGAGGGCACAAAGATCACTGGAGTGAGATATGAGCACAATGGAGAGATCAAGATAGCAAATTGCTCAATTGTGATCGGGGCAGATGGTGTGGAATCACGTGTGGGCAGATGGGCAGGTATAAATACAACACTTGCCTTGAATGATATAGATACCTGCGTGCAATATACAGTCAGTGGAATAGATTTTAAATCAGATACCTGCCATTTTTATTTTGGCAGAGATGTGTCACCTGGCGGATATATCTGGATATTTCCTAAAAGTAATAAAACCGCTAATATTGGGATAGGTATCAGTGGTGATCTGGCAGCAGATAAGGGACCTAAGGAATATTTGGATGAATTCATGGAAAAGCAGTTTCCAGATGCCAGTGTAAATTATACAGTATATGGTGGAGTTCCCACAGCGTGGGGAATCAATGAATACATCAAAGATAATATCATGCTGGTGGGAGATTCAGCACGGCAGGTAAATCCTATCACTGGCGGTGGAATTGTTCAGGCTATGATAGCCGCAAGGATAGCAGGGCGGGTTGCGGCAGATTCTATTGCTGCTGGAGATCAGAGCAAAAAATATTTATTGAGATATAAGAAAGAATGGGATGCTAAATTAGGAAAGATACAGAAAACCATGTATTCTATGAAAGAAAAATTCATGAATATGAATGATGAGAAATTTAATAAACTGGTTAAGATGTGTCAGGGAATACCTAAAGATGAATTCAGTTTAAAGAAATTATTCTCTGTAGCAATGAAGGGTAATCCGCTTTTAGTGGCAGAAATAGCTAAAACCTTTGTAATGAGCAAACTAAAGTAATTATCATTTTCCTAAAATAAATTGTGAGCAGGTAATGAAAAAGATAAAAAGTTCAGAGTTTTTCAGGAAGTCTATACATATCAGTTCGCTCCTGATCCCTATGCTCTATAAGTATCTTTTTCATTATAACCGAAAGAATACTTTTCTGATCCTTTTACCACTAACGGTAATTTTCATATTATTTGATACCTTCAGGATAGAACACCGTACCTTCAAGAAATTTTACCAGGGTCTGTTTGGGATTATTTTGCGAAAGCATGAGCTGAGCGATTTTACGGGAGCGGTTTATGTGATGGTATCAGCGGTATTGTGTATTGCATTATTTCCGGGTAATATTGCCTTTATGTGCTTATCATTTCTGGCGATAGGAGACACACTGGCAGCATTTATAGGGATTAAGTTTGGCAGGCGTAAATTGCCGGGTCAAAAGAAAAGCGTGGAAGGTAGTATTGCC
>JAVCDJ010000256.1 GCA_030765845.1 Candidatus Stygibacter australis | reverse complement strand
GCAACTTTCCAGTAAGGAGATGCATGAGATTGCCGCTCTTTGGGGAAGTGATATAAATTTCTTTCTGGAAGGATCCACTGCCCTGGGTGAAGGTAGAGGAGAAAAAATATCTTCTCTTCCATATTTGGCATTTGACCATATATTCCTGGTAAATCCTGGAATTGGTATTGCCAGCTCGGAAGCATACAGATCAGCAGAAATATGCCAGGAGAAACAGGTTTATCGGGAACTGTTAACCAGGAAAGACTCTCGATTCTGCTTTAATCGATTGGAGGATGGAATTAGAAAGAATTATCCAGAGATAGATGATATTATCGGGTATCTTGAATCAGAAGGAGTTATAAAATCAATTCTTTCAGGTAGTGGGGCAACTGTCATTGGATTTTGCCCAGACCTTGCAACAGCTAATAAATTAGGCCAGTATTACACACATAAAGGATACTGGAATACCATAACAAAAACAAAAGGAGAACCAAATGAACATTACAGATGTTAAGGTTTTTATTCGTGAAAGCAACCAGTTAAAAGCTTTTGTCAATATCGTTATTGATGATGCTTTTATAATCAGGAACATCAAAGTTATCGAAGGAGACAAGGGTCTCTTTGTTGCCATGCCTTCCAGACGTGTTTCCAGTGGAGAATATCGTGACATTGCTCATCCTATTAACACAGAAACCCGTCAAATGCTGGAAGAGCGCATCTTGCTGGCATATAAAGAAGAATTGCAGAAAGCCCTTAGTGTAGTGGAAACAAGTGACTCCCCTGTAGTGGAAACAAGTGACTCCCCTGTAGAATAATTCTATGTATAAAAAGCTCAAACTGTTCACCGGCAGAGCCAATCTAGCTTTGGCTGAGGAAGTATCGCGTTATGCTGGAATTCCTCTCGGAGAATTAGATCTTTTCAAATTTCATAATGATAATAGTTTTGTGAAGATCAAGGAGAATGTTCGGGGAGCAAATGTGTTTATATTACAGCCCACCTGCCGTCCGGTTAACGATAATCTGATGGAATTATTGATCATGATCGATGCCTTTAAACGTGCATCAGCAGCCAGGATCAATTGCGTAATCCCATATTATGGTTACGCCCGGTCAGATAAAAAGGATCAGCCTCGCGTTCCAGTCACAGCAAAGTTAGTGGCAGATCTGATTACCGTAGCAGGAGCGAATAGAATTGTTACCATGGATTTACACAGTGATCAGATACAGGGTTTTTTCAATATTCCTGTAGATCATCTAACATCGCAATTGACTTTTGCCCAATATTTTAGAGAAAATATTGATCTTTCTAATGCAGTGGTTGTATCTCCTGATGCTGGAGGTGCTCACAGAGCCAGGTCTTTGGCTGAGAGGCTGAAACTTGGACTCGCAATAGGAGATAAAAGACGGCTGGACAATACCGGTTCAGCTGAAATTCTCAATATTATTGGTGATGTGAAAGGAAAAACAGCGATCATGTTTGATGATATTCTTGATACTGGTGGTAGTTTGACAGACGCAGCCCGGACTTTAGAGAAGTTTGGTGCCAGCCGTATAGTGGCAGCGTGTGTGCATGGAGTATTATCAAAAGATGCAGTCGATAAGATCAATAATTCCCCGATTGAGAAGCTTTTCATAACAAATTCTATTCCGCTTCCAGCGGAAAAGAAAAGCGATAAGATCGTCCAGATATCGATTGCAGAAATGCTGGCAGTAGCCATCAAGAAGATACACGCCGAAGAATCGTTGAGTATCTTGTTCAGATAGGGAATAATGGAGGAAGATAGTATGATTATCAAAATCGAAGCAAAGAAACGTGAAACAAAGATGAAATCTGACCTGACGGTAATGAGAAATGCCAAAATCATTCCAGCTATAATCTATAAAGCTGGTGAGGAAGGATTGCAAATCAGTATTGTAAATGCTGATTTTATTAGGGAATACAGGAAGTCAATTGGCGAGATTTCCTACTTTTTAATCAATGTTGATGGAAAAGAATACAAGACGATTATCAAGGAGAAGCAGATTCATCCTGTTAGCCGTCTAATTCAGCATATTGATTTTCTGGAATTAGTGCCTGGTAACAAATCAACACTTAAGGTTCCCCTTAAATATTTCGGTGAACCTCTTGGTTTAAAAGAAGGTGGAACGCTGGAAATACTGGTACGCGAAATTACGATAAAATGTCTACCAAAAGACATTCCAGAAGAGATCAATATTGATTTATCTCCAATTGGTGTAGGGCAATCTATACATTTCAGGGACCTGGAAATGAAAAACATTTATTCCAGTCTTCCCGGAAATACAGTTCTGGCTCAAGTCAAGGGTGCCAGAATATAGTAAACGTAATTGTTAACTGATGAGGCTTGTAGCAGGCTTAGGTAATCCCGGAAGCGGTTACAGATTGACCCGGCATAATGTCGGTTTTATGGTGTTAGATTACCTGTCGAAACAAAAGGGATTGGTCTTTAAAAAAAAGAAATTGTATGAATTTGTGGCTGATAAAGATTTTCTTCTGCTCAAGCCACAAACTTACATGAATCGGAGTGGACTCGCTTTCACTTCTGTCAATACCAGTTATTTCATTGATGAAATGCTGGTAATTTATGATGATGCCAGTTTACCTTTTGGTGAAATCAGGTTTCGTCATAAAGGAAGTGCTGGTGGGCATAATGGTCTAAAATCTATCCAGGAAAACCTGGGAACCAATGAATTTAAAAGATTCAGGATTGGTATAGGGGAACCTGAATTAGATGAAGACTTGTCAGACTATGTATTGAGTAAATTCAGTGCTGAGGAAGATGAATTTCTTCCTGAGGTTATCTCTTACAGCGCCAGGTTACTCGATCTTTATCTTCTAGAAGGCTTTGAATACCTTCTGGATTATCACAGTAAAAATAAGAAAACCTATTCTGAGAAGCTGGAAGCTTTTCAGGATCATAAGTCCAAAGGAGGAATATAAATGAACTCGTATGAGAGCATGATCGTAATCTCTGCCAATCTTGCTGAGACCGATGTTGATCAGGAAAACCTGAAAATCATCAACTTCATAAAAGAAAATGGCGGTGAATTGATCGAGACAGATAAGTGGCCTAAAAGAAGCCTAGCTTATGAAATCTCAAAGCAGAAAGAAGGATACTATTTTATTAATTACTTTAATTTTGCTGCTGAAAAGATTTTAGAACTTGATCGCCTGTACCGTCTCAACGAAAATATTATTCGACATAATATTATCAAGAAATAAGCGGGAGGTAATTATGGCAAAGGATTTAAGATTCCCGAGAGTAAATAGTATAACAATTAGTGGAAGATTGACCAGAGAAGTTGATCTCCGATATACCCCTTCAGGTACTCCGATAGCCAAGCTTTCGATAGCTTTTGATCGGAATGTGCAAAAAAACGGTGCCTGGGAAAAAGAAACCAGCTATATTGATGTGATTGCCTGGGAAAAGAAGGCAACTCAATGTGCTGAAAATCTTATGAAGGGCAGTGCAGTCATTGTGGAAGGACGTTTGCAAACAAGAACTTATACCAATAATGAAGGCAAAAATGTAAAAATCGCTGAAATTGTAGCTAGTCGTATCCATTTTCTGGAATGGACTGATGGTAATCGTCAATATAAAGATGAAAGTCAGTTTGAAAATGTGGAATCAGTTACTAATACTACCAGTGATAAAGATGACAAATTTAATAATTCAGAAACATCAACTCAAGATGATGTTCCCTTTTAAATATCAGGAGAAATAAATGATAGAAAACGAAACCAAAAATGAAAATGTAAGTCCTGCCAGCAATCCGGAGCAGGATCAGGAACGCAAAAAAAGAACTGAAGAGAGTTCTTCCAGTCGTTCTCCCCGCAAACCTTTCAGGGGAAATCCCAGAAGATCAGATAAAAGAAAATTCTTTATGAAAAAGAAGGTCTGCTTCTTCTGTAAAAATGCTGATGTTGCTATTGATTATAAAGATGTTAGTTTGATGAGGCGTTTTGTTGCCGAAAGTGGTAAAATCACTCCCAGAAGATTCTCTGGAACCTGTGCAAAACATCAAAGAAGACTATCTACTGAAATTAAGAAAGCCCGGCAGATGGCACTGATCCCTTACACAGATAAATAAGTGTTTTTCTCTGCCCTAATCGCTGGTTTTTTTGCCGGTTTTTCGCCCTTCTGGGGTTTGCTCATTATAATCGCATACGGCTTCAGGCATTATCAAAAACAGAATATTGTCTATTTTGCAACCTTTGCAGTTTCATCACTGCTATCGGTATTTTTGATTGCTGCGGGAAAGACATCACTTGCTTTGATGGATACTTTGTGGGGAATTGGTCTTACTGCCCTGATATTTTTTTATTATCTTAAAAGTA
>JAVCDJ010000255.1 GCA_030765845.1 Candidatus Stygibacter australis | reverse complement strand
TTTTAATGCAGCAGCCGGTTTCAGCAGGATACTGAAATGATTCAGGGATCATCATCACCAATTTCTGAAAGGTCTCATCCATCTCCAGTTCCACATCATGCAGAAGGTTGCTGATAGAATGCAGGCAGGTGAGTTCTTTCACCCGTTCTCCCAAAGCAAATTGCGAGCGCCGAAAAGCTATAGCTATACCCAGGGTTTGGGCAAGATTTTCATAACTGGATACTTCATCTCGATTGATAATGTAATTTTCCTTCTTTTTGAAAATCAGTAAACCTGGAATATTTTCATTAGTAGAAAAGGATAGATAAAAAAGCGAACCATATCCCGTTCTTTCGCCCAGAGATACACCCTCAGCATCCAAATACCGTCTATCCCGCCAGGCATCTGCTATCAAAATACTCGGAGTGTAGTAATAATAATTAAGTTCCTGGTTATAACGCCTGCGGAAAAGATCAACACATACCAGCTCTTCTGAACCGCCGTTTTCCAGACAAGGTATCATGCCAGGCTCAGAAGATATCTGAAAACCAGCTTCTGAAAATCGTGCTGAACCGTCTGATCCATAATGCCACACATACTGCAAATTCTCATCTGCCAACCGCAATTCTAAAGCATCACAGTCAACATAGCTGATCAATTCCTGTGAGATGGATTCCAGAAATGCCCTGCGTGAAAGTCCCTGCTCAGCATACTGTAATATCCGCCTGTTCAATTCATGCATACTCCGCATATAACACTCCTTGTTTAATGAGCCACTAATCCAGAACCTTAATATTATTGTAAAGTAAAATCGGGTAAAAATTCCCCACACTCTTAGCTGGTGGAAATTGAACAGTTTCGCATTTACCTTGACATTTGATAAGAAGTATATATTATATTCTATAGATAAATATTAAGGGTTGGAAAATGGATAAAAAACATAACTGTCTGGCAGTTTCTGATCTGCATGGCAATCTGAAGTCATATAGTAAGCTTTTTGCAGTTATAGAAACTGATAAACCGGAAGCTGTGTTCATAGCTGGTGATATAACGGGTGGCTATTACCGGACTCATCTGGGTGAAGACCTGGAGGAATTTATCCTGGGATTTATCCAGCAAAATCTGAATCAACTGCGTGAAAAGCTGGCTGATGATTATCCCGAGATATTTGTGATACTGGGTAATGACGATCCCCGTTACCTGGAAGAGGCATGTAAAAAACTTGAAGATCAGGGATTATGGCATTACGCTCATAACCGCTGCCTTAAATGGGGTAATTACAATGTTTGCGGGTATTCCTTTGTGCCCCCCACACCTTTTCGGATGAAAGACTGGGAAAAATATGACGTCTCACGCTATGTGGATGTGGGTGCCACATCACCATTGGATGGTTTCCACACTGTAGAAGTAGATAAACTGGAGCTTGAGTGGGGTACTATCAAACGCGACCTGGAGCAGTTATTTACAGCAGAAGATCTGTCGCACTATATCTGCCTGTTCCATTCTCCACCCTATAAAACCCTGCTTGATCGTGCTGCCTTAGATGGCAAAATGATAGATTATGCACCTTTAGATGTCCACATTGGCAGTATTGCCATCCGCGATTTCATCAGCAGACGTCAGCCGCACATATCTATCCACGGGCATGTGCACGAATCCACAAGTATCACAGGATCATGGCAGGACACTTTAGGAAAAACCGTAATGTTCAATGCCTCGGCAATTCTCCCCAAAATGGCACTCATCCGCTTCGATCTGGAAAACCCAGAAATGAGCCTGAGAGAAATCCTATAACAAATAAAACGTTTAACCAGAAAAATCACGAAAATCAATAAATGTAACCCCAATTTTCCCAAAAATTGCTCCACCACCCTGATTTCACCCAAAAGATACAAATAAATATCTAATAAAAAGCACATATCTCCATATAAATTAATAAGATATGAATCATATCCACCATCCCCAAAGCCCTAAACTGCCTTTAAGGGGGAACAACAAAGCACATAGTGACATTTTTTTGTTACTACGTGCTTTGTTGTTCCTCCTTAAGGGCGGAAATGGAACAGTAGTTCTGCTGAAATTTTTGTGAAAGTTGCGGGTATTGAGTTAAGATGCGAAGCAGATTGACTTAAGACAGGAGCAGGTATTTGATCAATCTGAATAAAGGAATGCTGCTCCATCATTTTTGCAGTCATTGATGATGGTGAAGAATTTCTCGTTCATATCCAGTTCAAAACTATCCGGCAGAACATATTGAGCAGTGAGAACTACTGAGTTATCAGCACTTATCTTTAGTTTGGCATAATTATACACGAAGCCACCCAGATTGATGAGCTTGGTTTGAGAGCAAACTACAAAAGCCTGAGGATTGCCAATTGAAATAGGTGCAAAATATTCCCAGACATCTATGGGCATACCGCCTATAGCATTTGGGGCTGTGGATTCTTCATTATCTGAGATCAGTTTGCAATTGCCATATTCAATTACCAGACTGGCATCTTCTCCTTGTCGCAGGGCTTCCATTAACTCGTCAAAATTCTTGATCTGCTTTGCCTGTAATAACCCGCAGGCAATGATCAGTATTGCTACTATTATAATCTTTTTCATGTTCACCTCTTTAGATTTATTTCTATTTCCATTTAAATAAATCATGAAACAAGGTAAAGTAATTTTCTATTATTCGGCTGATAAACCTGGAAGGTAATTATCATTATTGGGATTTATAATATCAGAACACAGGTATTAATCTATTGCTGTAAGTGAATTATAATTACGTTAGAACATCCGTATGGCCACAGGGAACCCACAGGGAGGGTACAGGGAAAAGAGTCAGAGACACGATTATATGTTAAGATACTAATATATAGTTAATTAAGCGATTAATAGTGAAATTTGGAAGAAAATCTCTGCATTAAATGGGTTATGGAAATTAAAATGTTTTTGATATGATAATACGATTGGTATATTTTGTAATATAAAGAAAGATTTTACCACAGAGGCACAGAGATCGATGAGGGGGAATAATGTAAAATTGAAAATGTAATCAGCCATAGGCTGACAAATCCGCCACAGCGGACAAGTCCACCCAAGGCGGACAAGTCCACCCAAGGCGGACAAGAATGTAAAATTAAATGTAATGTAATTTGAGAATAAAGAAATTTAAAGCAACGAACAAGACGAATTTAATATAAGAATAAAGAATGGAACACGGATTAGGCGGATTAGACGGATATGCACTGATAATGTAATTTTTAGGGGTGATTGGGAAAATAGGTGATTGGTGAATGGAGGGATATAAATGTAATCAGCCATAGCGGTAATAAGAAATTGAGCAACGAACAAGACGAACAAAACGAACTTAATATAAGATACATACCGGATGGATGACAGGGGTTGATTGTATTCAGGGATTAAGGTAGAAATTAACGGTCGCCAGGAGTCTTGTCCGGAGTACCGTTCAAAACTGCTGCTTAGTGGGGTGCTTTTCAGTTCGTTTTGTTTGTAATTGTTCGTTGCTGAATAATATATTTTTTTTGCCGGAAGGTATTCATCTTCATACATCTTCTCATATTGAGAGGGGGAATAATATTGAGTTTTCAGAGTAAATATTAATGGATTTCAATATTGATGGTTATGTAGTACATATATCACTTTCAGGAGTAGATTTTTCTTGACAGCATTTAAGCTGATGTTCCATATTTGAATTTGATAATGAATATGTAAATAACTAAGAGGAAATATTGATTATGATTGTGTTTAGCTGCCGGATAATGAATTTGCTAAATCGCTATATATATATATATATATAGGTCATTATTATTATACGCAGCAAAACACTTTGTGCAGATTATTCTGGGAGACTGTTTTAAATTCGGCTGACTTTTCGGCTTCAATTCCTGAAGCCATACTGGAAGATTAGTGTATTAATCTTCACTTCATAAAAATGAAATCGCTGCCTGAACCCTAGAGAAGAACAGGCAGCTAAATCATATAGGTTTAAAAAAAAGGTTCGGAAATAAAAAGCTCATATGAAAATAGTAAATTGAGCACAAACCGTAAACCTATTAAAATTACAGGAGGAAAAATGAAAAGGATATTTATAATTTTAATTCTATTATTCAGTATTTTATTACTGAATGCCAGTCAACCCAATAGGAATTATCCGTCATTTGAAGAAGAACTTAGTAAAGTAAAGACTTTATTTGATGGATTGATTCATGTAGAAATTGAGTTCTCTCAAGAGGAATATGGTTATGGTGATACTGTTAATGTAGTTGTTCATTTTGAAGTTGATACTGAGAAGAATGTAGAAAATCTTAAATTTGCTGTTTCTGACCCGGTATTAGCCGGTTTATATAACCTGCCCTACCTTTTACACACTGTTACCAGGGAAAGAATTGAGCAGGTATATAAATCTTACAATAAAGACCATCCGGGAGTTGAAGCAATAGTGAGAGATCATGATCTGATTCTGAGTAATGACAATCCCAGAGGTGATTATCCTCTTCGTTACGGGATATTTGTAAAAATTGAACGGAAAATATTAGGACCAGATGGACGGCTATATCCGTACTATTTTGAGACTTTAGATATATATTCTTTTACAGAATCAATTCACTATGAAAATATAACGGAATATCCTGGGAAAAAAGAAATGATAAGAATTCCAGTCAAATTGAAGTCATCTGCCTATTTGACGGAAGAAGAGATACAGCAAAATATCAATAAACATAATTTAAAAAAAACAGAAAAAAATGAATCTAAAAATAATATAGATCATGGCTATATAAATCCTAATAGCCTTAGACCAGGTGCAAGTGTAAACTTATTATCAGGTTCAACATTTGACATAGTATTGGCAGACTGGGATGCTCCTCCAGCATTAGAGATAGTGGACATTTATAATTTCTGGCAGGATTATATCACAGTGGGATATACTATTTTACATGTTAATGTACCAGAAGTCGAAGTAGATTGACTTAAGACAGGAGCAGGTATTTGATCAATCTGAATAAAGGAATGCTGCTCCATCATTTTTGCAGTCATTGATGATGGTGAAGAATTTCTCGTTCATATCCAGTTCAAAACTATCCGGCAG
>JAVCDJ010000254.1 GCA_030765845.1 Candidatus Stygibacter australis | reverse complement strand
ATGATATAATTTGCCCCAAAGAGTTCGCCTGTCCGCCAGACGCATGAGAGGAATTTCTGAACTGGAACGGTCAGATCGGTTTTTTCCTGATCACTGGTGAGGCAGTTATCGCAATTCTGGCAATTTGGTTCCCTGTAGTTTTCACCAAAATATTGCAGAAGTATCTGCCTGCGGCAGACATCAGCTTCACAGAATCGCACCATTTGCTGTAAGAGGTTATTTTCGTGCACTTGTTCAGTTTCAGATTTTTCTTTAAAGAAATACTTGATCTTGATCAGGTCACCATAATTAAAGAGCAGAAGACAGCTTGCAGGTTCACCATCACGCCCCGCACGTCCGATCTGCTGATAATAGGTTTCTATATTTTTGGGCAGATCTGTGTGGAGAATATAGCGAATATTGGGTTTATTGATGCCCATCCCGAAGGCAATAGTTGCCACCATGATCTGCACATCATCGCGACTGAAATTCTCCTGGTTATGCAGGCGTTGACTATCAGTGAGTCCCGCATGATAGGGCAGCACGGAAAGACCTTTTTGCTGGAGATAATGAGTGTATTCATCAACCTGTTTGCGGGTGGCACAATAGATAATGCCAGATTCCTGGGGGAAATCTTTGATAAAATCCATGATCTGACGATGGGCGTCGGTTTTTAGCTCAACTGCCAGATAGAGATTAGGTCTGTTGAAGCTGGAGACAAAAACGTTTGGCGAGTCAATTTTGAGGATACGGGCGATATCAAGACGGACATTATCTGTAGCAGTGGCAGTGAGGGCGAGGAAAACAGCCTTTGGAAAATGGTCACGCAGATCAGCAAGCTGGCGGTATTCCGGGCGAAAGTCATGACCCCATTCTGAGATACAATGAGCTTCATCAACCGTGATCAGACTCACATCAGTGGTTTTTAATAACCAGAGGATCCGGTCAGTTAGCAGACTTTCAGGGGCAATATAGAGCAGTTTATATTGTGCGCGGGAGATACCAGACACAATATTTTCGTATTCAACGCGTGGCAGTGAACTATTCAAAAAAGTTGCTTTCACTCCCAGTTCCAGCAATTGATCAACCTGGTCTTTCATCAGACTGATCAAGGGCGATACCACTACAGTGAGTCCTGGAAAGATCAGGGCAGGTATTTGATAGCAGATCGATTTCCCACTGCCAGTGGGCATAACACCTAATGAATGATTTTTTGCCAGCACATTCATGATCAAAGTTTCCTGCAAATCCCGAAATTCATCATAGCCAAAGACTGATTTAAGAATCTGTTTTATTTTATTTTTCATATTTTTACCCGTAGGGGCGAACCCATGTGTTCGCCCATAATGTGTTTGCCATAATTTTGAGATAGATTATTATCCCCAGATGAGGGCAGACACGCGGGTCTGCCCCTACGATTTTCCTTGTGTTCATCGTCAATTTGACATCCATCATTATTGTCAAATATCTGGATTATTCCATGCAGATGGTTTGGCATAATCACATAATCACCTAATTCAACATGAGAAAACTTATTTTTCAATTTTAACCACCAGCTTTCAATCATTAATCCAGCAGGATTTAATTTCATTGCTTCATTTTCTATAGAGCCTAAAAGACATTCCTTTATATTTACGCAGATAGTCAGATGATACCAGCTATCCAGGCTATAATCGTAATCTTTTAGCCTGATTGAACGCCTATGGTGTAATTTGGGATCATATTTCATAATAAAGCCTTTGTTTTGATCTGACATATCTCCTTGACTATGAGCAGACATTTACTTCCTGAATGTGGGCAGACACATGGGTCTGCCCCTACGAATATTTTATCACCCAAGTCTGGTAGGGACGAACCCATGTGTTCGCCCTCTTCTACTCATACAAACCAGCATGTTCACACCTTAACTTATTTCAGTATTTATTTATTAATTTCCTTGAAATTAAGTCAAATATATTTTGTATGCTGATTATATTCTTCAATTTGATTTAAGAAGTTTCTTGACTCTGAATAAGCAATTTAGCTGATTTACGTTATGGAGGTAAGAGTATGAAAACAAGTTTATTAGTTGTTATATTTATGTGTTTTATTTTTATGAATATATTTGCTGTGCAATTGCAGCAGGTGATCACAGAACCAGAAAATGGCTTATCCGTTAATACAATTATTGATGATAATTATCAGGCACCGGACATTCCAGAATTAAGGCTGGATGATCTCTGGCAGACCTCTGATCCGGCAGCTATCTGTGGTGATGTGCTGGTTTCTGAGACGACCCAAAATACTTTTGCACGCTGGCAGACGAACACCGAACGTGTTTCGCTTTTTAATTATAATGGAGGCATTGACTGGGAACACGTTGTAGGCAATCTCGATTTTGATTATCCTATTGACATGCTGGAAAGTGGTGATGTGCTTGCTGTAGGTGATAGCAATATTCTCAAGATATTTTCACCTGATTCCTCTACTCCCACCTGGTCATATACCCATCCTTACGTGATCAGAGGTATTCAATTAAGCGCAGTTGCAGATGAAGTATTTATCTCCTATTATAATGAATTAGAAAGCAGCAGTGGCGTTCAATGCTATACTATCGGAGATGACACTCCAGTTTGGGACATCACTTTTGCCGGAGGTGCTGGGACACTCACTTTGTCTGACGATGCCTCAACTCTTATATTCACTCAATATGGCGGGGGAAATAGTAATATGTGGGTAATGGATACAGAAACAGGAGAAACCATTTTCCAGACTGTGGAATATAATCAGAATCCTCCCGCTATTTCTGCAGATGGCAGCATCATAGTCAATGGTGATTATTCCGGTTATGTGTGGGTATATCAATATGACGAGGAACTGCAAACTTATAATGAACTCTGGCATTTTCACGTAAATGGCGGGGGAACTTCTGACTGGATAGGAGGAATGGCAATTTCTGCTGATGGCAGCACAATTGCCGTGGGAACTCTTACCTTCGTTACGGGTGGTTATAACGGTCAGCTATACTTGTTCAATATCTATTCTCCCACCCCTGTATGGGTATATGAAAATGCCGGTGACTATGTGATAGACGTAGATCTATCGGCTGATGGTTCTGTTCTGGCTGCTGCTGGTTATGGACCTTATGGGGCTACAGGAGATGAATTCATGCTTTTCCGGCGTCAAAGCAATATTCCCGTATTTGCGATAGACGCTCCCGGCTCTATGTTTGCCGTTGATCTTTCTGCTGACGGCACTTTCTGCACAACTGGCGGAAAAGCAGTTCATGCTCGCGAAATGGGCTCAGGTGGTAATATCTATTCCATTGACTGCGATCTGGGTGGTGGAAACATCACGGGTAACGTAAATCTGGATGGTGCAGAAGATAATTCCGGTGTATATGTGGAAGTAATAGGTTTAACTGATTATTATGGGTTCACTGATATAGATGGAGATTATATAATAAATAATATCCCGGAAGGTCTTTATACCATAGAATACAGCAAAACCGGCTATGAAACATACTCCGATTTCAATGGTATTGTGATTGAAGGTGAAACCACCGAAATGGACGATGTTACTCTAACCCCTCACGGTGATCCTCCTCTCAACCTTACTGCCTCTCAGGCTACAGACATCACAGTTACGCTTAACTGGGACTCTCCTGCCTCCGGTGAAGCACCAGGATATTATATATATCGTAAACTCAACCTTGCTGATCCCTATCCAGTAGAACCCTTCGATATCATCTTTGCCCAGAATGACTATATTGATGACAGTGCTCTGCCTGAGATGGAATACTATTATGTGGTTACTGCCATGACTGCCGAAGGTTATCAGTCACCTTATTCCAATGAAGCTACAGGCTGGATCAGTACCGGCTTTATCAGTGAAGAGCTGAATGTTACGGTAGGCACTACTCCCGTAATTGATGGAATTATTTCTGATCAGGAATGGGATGATGCATTTTGCTTTGATGCTTCAGATTTCTGGGGTAGTTATGACAGCACTCCTCAACCTATTGGCAGCGTGATGGGCTATCTGAAAATGAATGCCAACCAGACCGAATTTTATGGTGCTTTTATTAACTTAAATGATCCTATTCTGGAAGATCATGATGAAGTCGCCCTATATATTGATGATAATGGTGATGGAGTGTATCCTCCTGTGGGCGAGAATACTGAAGGTAATTTCTGGGCAGTATATTATGCAGCTGGAAATGAGCTTAGATTCCGGCCTATCTATAATACCGGTGGAGTGGGTGATGTAGTATATCTGCCGGATCCTCAGGTTGCTGCTTCGGATGAAACAGGCAGCGTGATCTTTGAATTTATGATCCCTATGAGTGATGACCCTTCTCATCTCACTCCGGGACCGGAGAATTACTCTAAAATAGGACTTTTTGTTCTGGATGACAACGCTCCTGATCCTCATGACTTTGATGCCTGGTGGCCCCATGATAATTTAGATATTTTTGACCCCGCAGATTATGGAATAATGAATTATAACATAGAATATCCTGACCCTCTGCCTCCAGAAAATCTTACTATTGAAGATTTGCCCGGATATATTTTTCACCTCACCTGGGATATGCCCGATATGCTTGATTTTGATCACTTTAATATCTATTTTGCCCTGCAGGATGAACAATTTGAGATCATTGATACTTCTATAGGCACTTCCTATGATTACGATTATGAATTCTATCCCCAGACCAGCTACAGCTTCTACCTGACTACGGTCAATCAGGAAGGAATGGAGTCAGAGGCATCTGAGATCGTGGAATATTATACTACCGATAATGATCCGTCTGATATTCCCCTGGTTACTGCTCTGCTGCCAAATTATCCTAATCCTTTCAATCCCCTAACTACGATCAATTTCTCAATTGCTGATGATAATAGCAGAACCATCATCAATATTTACAATATCAAAGGGCAAAAGATAAAAACTCTTCTCGATGAAGAGATGTCTGCCGGTAATCATCAGATTATCTGGAATGGCACAAATAGTCTTGAGAAGCCAACAGCATCAGGTTTATATTTCTATTCCCTGCAAAATGGCAATTATTCAGCCATCCGTAAAATGATCCTGCTTAAATAATTCCTTACTAGAGGAGAATATATGAAAATACTCGCAGTTCTGGGTAGTCCCCATAAAGAAGGGAATACTGCCGCAATTCTATCATTCTATCTTGCTGAAGCAGTTAAGAAATATCCCGAGGCAGAGGTGGAAAACATCTATCTGCAAAACTTGAATATCAAAGGCTGCCAGGCTTGCTTCTACTGTAAAAAAGCAGATACTAAAACTTGCATTATCAATGATGATATGACGGATCTTTATCCCAAAATAAATGACGCAGATGTACTCATTTTTGCCACCCCTATCTACTGGTGGAATATGACTTCTCAGATGAAAACCTTCATCGACCGGTTATATGCACTTGATTTTAGAGCTGGGGCTCTTAAGGGCAAGAAACTGGTTTTTCTCACAACGTATGGAGCTCCTGAATATAATTCATCGGGTGCTTATTTTGTTGAACAATCTCTGGCATCCATGGCAAAATTTACTGGCATGGAATTCACTCAGAGATATGGTGTTTGCTCAGATGACACGCCAGATAATCCCTTAAGCAGTAATGAAAAGGTGCTGGCTGATATTAAGGAGATAGCACTTACATTATAAACAGGATAATTAGATGAAATTTAAGCTCTTAATCGTCATATTTGTGATCTCATGCTGTCTGATCTATGCTCAGACAGAAGCTCCCCCAAAAATAGGCCTGGTACTCAGTGGTGGTGGCGCCAAAGGCGTTGCTCATATTGGCGTGCTCAAAGTACTGGAGGAATATGGAATTCAGCCGGATTATATCACTGGTACAAGTATGGGCAGTATTATCGGTGCTCTCTACAGTCTGGGATATTCCGCAGAAGAACTTGAGACTCTGGTTCTTTCACAGAACTGGGATGATGTATTATTTGATATTATTCCCCGCAATAGCATTTCCCTGGAAGAAAAGGAAAGTGACGGACGCTATGCTCTCTCTTTTCCTATCAAGGGTTTAGGTGTTTCACTACCCAAGGGACTTGTTGCCGGACAAAATATTTCACAACTAATTACCCGTCTCACTGTAAGTGCCCATCAGATCAGGGACTTCCGTAAATTACCCATCCCTTTCCTCTGTATTGCCACAAATATCGAAACAGGGGAACCAGTTGTCCTCGATTCAGGATTTCTCCCGGAGGCGATTCGTGCCAGTATGTCTATCCCTTCCATGTTCACTCCCGTACTTTATGAAGATAATCTCCTGGTGGATGGAGGATTAGTACGCAATTTCCCGGTTTCTGACTGCCGTAAAATGGGTGCTGATTTCATTATTGGAGTTGATGTAGGCACTGGTTTGCGGAACAGGGATGATCTCAGTTCGCTGGTCAGCATTATGGAGCAGGCGATCAGTTTTCAAGGTGCATATTCCACTCAAAAGGAACAAAGGCTCTGCAATATTCTCATTATGCCAGATGTAGAAGATTATGGTATCACTGATTTCCAAAAAGCTGATTCCCTGATCGCTCTAGGTGAAATAGCTGCCAGAAAGGTTATAGATCAATTAGTTGATCTTAAAATAGAACTGCCTGAAACTACCCCAACCCCCACTATTACAACTAAAACTGTAAGCCGCATATTTATCAAAAAGATCAAGATAGAAGGTCTGGAAATGGTTTCCAAAAACCTGGTCATGGGAAAACTCAGGATCAAGGAAAATGCCTGGACTGATATTAATAAGATTGATAATGCTATCACCCAGATTTATGGCTCACGCTATTTTGAAAGGGTTATTTACAAACTTCAGCCACTTCCAGAAGGTAATCTGCTCACGATCAAGGTTTTGGAGAAAAGCACTAGTATCTTCCGCTTTGGTATCCACTATGACAGTGATATGAAAGCCGCTATGCTTCTGAATACAACTTTCAGAAATTATGTCTTCCAGGGATCAAAAATTACTATTGATGCCAGACTGGGAGAAAACAAAGGTTTCCGCTGGAATGAATTTATTCATACTGGCTGGAAACCAGGAATCGGACTCGGTTGGGATGCATATTATGACCAGTTCACCTTAAATCTTTGCGATGACCAGGGAGAAAAAATTGCTCTGTTCAATGTTGAAAATGTCGGGACGGTTTTGGATATTAAAACTATTTTCTCCAATAACTTTGCCCTGGGTGCTTCAGCTGATATCGGAATTGTGAAGGTCACAAGTGATTTCGCTCCCGTTATATGGGGGGTTACTGATGAAAAGTCCAAATGGCTCAGAATCTCCAGCTTCTTCCTCTCTGATAGTAGAAATAAAGCTGCCTATCCCTCTGAAGGTTCTCGCATTTTTATGGAAGTAAAGAGTTTCTTCAGCGATGTGGACGATCCTTTGTTTGATAAAGATTTCACCCGCTTCACCTTTGATACGGAAACCATTATCCCCATGAGTAATAAAGTATCTCTCTCAATGAGAGCTTACGCCGGATTTACTGATGCCAGTGAAGTGCCCTATGAAGAAAGATTTTATGTGGGTGGTTTCACGGAAAAGAATAATGGAATACCCCTTGCCGGATTCCACTTTGGCGAAATTCCTGCCGAAGAAGCATATATTGCTTACTTCAAGCTCCAGTATCAGCCATTGCATGATAAATACCTTATCCTCAGATATGATACCGCCAGGGTTATCCAAAACTTTAACGGTGTTCCTGAACGAAACTTTAATGCTCAAGGCTGGTCTGCCACTGCCGGATTCCTTTCTCCCATAGGACCCATCGAGTTTACCCTGATGGGCAACGACCAGAATCCTGATGATATCAGCACATTTATCAGCATAGGATATAATTTCTAAACCACAGCGAACCTGCTGATAAACACCTTCTTTCATAAAGGCTCTTATAAAATTAATCTATTGGATATTTTAATACAATTTATATTCTAAAACAGTGAAATTATTTGACAGGAATGATAGAAAAAGTTCGTTCTGTATTGTACCTTGAATCAAGGGAAATAAAATTGTTTTGGGGGAAAATGAGGAGTTTGAAATTAGAAAAGGGGTTATTGTAATGAATCTAAATGGAATATCCGCGACAATTGTCGGGGACACAAACATTATGGACAATTGTTTGAAAAATATTGATTAAAAAAACAGGATAAAGCATAATATTGGAGAAAAAATGAAATATAATGTAACACAATTATCAAAAAAAGATTTTCAGGAAGCTATTGATCTGTCGAATATGACATTCAGCATGAATGTTGCACCACATGATTTTCCCAGCATGATTCCTTCAGTCTATAAAGAATCTGAAGAGAATATGAAATCATTTTATGCAATTAAAGAAAATGGTAAAATCAGGTCGATGCTTGGAATTTTCCCAGCAAAAATGATTGTGAATGGTACAACATTAAAATTATCCCAAATTGGTGGTGTTTGCACACATCCTTATTTCAAAGGGAAGGGGATGATGACAACATTAATGAAGTTCGCCGTGGACAAAATGAAAAGTGATGATATTGATCTAGCTTTATTGGGAGGTCAGCGAGATCGGTACAAATACTTTAATTTTGAGGCCTGTGGAATGGAGCATGAATATTCTATAAGTACAAGTTCATTTAAACATAATAAAATAGATTGCGAGAAACTTAAATTAGAATTATGCTATAAAAATGATATTGAAATATTGAGCTCTTTAAATAACATATACAGAAAAAATGATGTATATATTAACAGAGAAAATGAGAAGTTTTTTGATATTTGCCATGATTTCCATTCAGATCTTTATATAGGAAAAATCGACAATAAAATTGTTGGATATTTTGTTGTCGATAAGAAGAAATCGTTTATTACAGAAATAAATGCACTGACAGCAGATATTGAACTTATGATGATTAAAGCACTTACTGATCTAAGCAATGGCTGGAAACGTATAAGATCTATGAGTTTTGATCTTAGTAGAAAATTGGATTCAATTGTTGAAGATAGAAAGATAGATGCTTCAGGAAACTGGCAAATATTTAATTTGGAGAGGGTAATTACTGCATTCTTATTACTTAAAAATGAAACTATAAAACTTCCTCATGACCAGGTAACAGTAGAAGTAAAAGATTATGGAACTTTACAAATAATTGTCTCAGACAATGAGATAATCTGCAAAAAAACAGATGCTAATGCCAAGCATTCATTCCAATTAACTGAATTTCATAGAATAGTTTTCGGTCCGGTTTCTCCAATTCATATTTCAAATTTACCTGATGAATTTAATATTTTGAATTTATGGTTTCCCTTACCTCTGTGCATTAGCACTCAAGATCATCTTTAGGACAAAGTGAATAGTGAGAAGTGAAAAGTGAACAGGACAAAAAATCCCTGGCCTGAGAAAGTAGTTCTATAAGTCCTTATTATTTCAGGTATTGTCCAAAGGTAAATTTTTATCAATATCAGGAGTGTAAAAATGAGTTTAAAAAGTGAATTATCTCAGTTAAGAAGCAGGTATCCCGTATTAACAATAATAGTTATAATAATAGTCTGTTTATGTATATTAGGAACTTTTTATGAATTTAGTAAAACAATAGGAAAAGATATTTATCTTCTAATTCATTAACAAGTTTCTCATTTTCTCAAAGAAGGTAGGATAAAGTTTTTTTTAAAATTCCACCATCAGTTACATTCAAGTAAGTGAAGCTGTAAAAATTCTCATAAATAGAGGTGAACTGCTGAGAATTAAACTGCTTAAGATAAATCTACTGGAGCACGAATACTAGATAATTCCACTTTAATCAAGTCTATTAAAAGAATTTTCTAACGGAAAATGAAATTGTGACAGAAATAGAGATCAGCAATATCTCTCAATTTTTTCTATCATTTAGCTGATAAAAATGACTTTTTCAGCAATTAGCATCAAGACAGATCTTTCCTGACCTTTTTAATTGACTTCAAATAAAGGAGTTTTTGATTGAAGAAATGAAAATCAGTTCTATTGGCACCGTTATTAGAAGTGAAAATGAGATTATGCTAAAACTTGAGAAAAAGT
>JAVCDJ010000253.1 GCA_030765845.1 Candidatus Stygibacter australis | reverse complement strand
CATGGAAGGTACCTTCTCAAGGTTAAAGACAAAGTTGAGAATCCATTCTGGAATTAAACAATGGAGAAAAATCAGAATGATTGATGAAATTCTAGCAAAATAGCAACCAATTTTTGCCCTTTAAGCCGAAATTCCGGGTCCTGAGATTTTACTTCTTCCTCCTGTAAGGGGGGAAACTTTTATCTGGGTGCTTATTCTTTCTTTGAGGGCTGACACATGAGAGATTATCCCAATCAGTTTACCGGATTGCTGGAGATTAGCCAGGCTTTCGAGAGCTGTTTCCAAAGCATCTTCATCCAGAGTACCAAAGCCTTCATCCAGAAAGAGTGAATCTACCTGGACTTTGCGACTTGCCATCTGGGAAAGTCCCAAAGCCAGAGCGAGGCTAACCAGAAAACTCTCACCACCAGAGAGGTTTTTCGTGGAGCGTTCTTCACCTGCTTGAAAATTATCGATCACATTGAGCTCCAGGGGATTGGCTTTATCGTGCACCAGCAGATAACGGTTACTCATCCGGGCAAGCTGCTGATTGGCATGGGCGATCATCATCTCAAAGGTGAGACCCTGGGCAAAATTGCGGAATTTCTTACCATCAGCAGAACCAATCAGGTCATGAAGAGCTCTCCAGCGGTTTAATTCCATTTTCTGAGCATCAATTTCCTGCTGCTTACCCTTTAATTTAACCTTTTCTGTTTGATTATCTTTAAGTTTCTGTTTATCTGCTCCGATTTTTTCTGAAAGCTCTTTGATCAAGGTATCAGTCTCTGATTTTTTCTGCTGCAATTCTTCCAGAGCGATAATTGTGAGTTTTTTATCCTGTTCGATTTCTAATTTACTCTGGCAATCCTTGTTTCTAGCAGAAATCTCTGTATTTTTATGGTCGAGCAGTTGTTCTTTACTGCTCATTTCATTTCGTTCTGCTGGAGAAAGTCGTGCTGTCAGAAAGATTTGTTCATTATTAAACCCGGCAGTCTGGATAACAGTAACAAAATCAGGTTCCAGTTTCTGGAGTGAGCTATCTCTATTATCTATACTTTTCTTCAGATTGGAGATAGTAGTAGAAATTTCTTTCAGTTTGTCAGTGGCAATTTGAAGTTCTTCATTATAAGATTTCAGTTTATTTTCCGCTGATTTCACCAGCAATTTCCAGCGAGCCTCTTCCTTATCCGGCATTTTTATGCCATATTTACTCTGGCGTTCCGTGTTTTTATTATCATAAATATTCTGGCAGATTAGCAAAGTATCATCAATATCTTTCTGCTGTTTTTCCATTTCGGTATGTATTGACAGTAGTTTAAGTTTGTCATTTGATATCCCGGTTTGTTTAGCATCAAATTCTTTTATCTTTTCCTGCTTAGTTATCCAGTTATCCTTTTTTTTCTGTAATATGCTTAAGATGGAGTTCAGCTTAGTTTCCTGCAATTGTCTGATACCGTATTTTTTCAGGTTTTTTAGGGTAATATCTTCCAGTTTTTGTTTTTCAGTTTTTGCCAGATTGATAGTACTGAAAAGGGTTGATATAGAACCATTTGAGGTTTCGAACTGCTGCTTTGCCTGAGCACAGGAGAGTTCTGTTTCGTGTAATATTTTATCGGTGTTTTTTTCAATATCCAGCAGGATTTTAATATCTTTTTCCAGTTTATCAGCTTGATGGATCAGAGTTTCGAGGCTTTGGATTTTTTTCTCAGTTTCATCTATTTGTGGCACATTTTCTAAAGCATAAGGATGATGGGTTGAACCGCACAACGGACATGGTTTATTATCCAGCAGTTTTTTACGATCAGTTTCCAGAGAGGCAATCTTGTTCAAGAAAGCCTGTTCACGTAGTAAAGTGTTATACTCATTGCGATATTTCCGCAGCAATTTGCCCGCTAAAAGATTATCCTGCAATATATTATTTTTTTTCACATTATCTTTAGCGACTTTTTGTGCTTGTAAATTCAGTGATTTATCTTTAAACAGTTTTTCATAAGCCTTAGAATGTTTTTCATTAGATTTTATTTGTGATTGGTGCTCTTTATGTTTTTCCAGCAGTTCATCGGAGTATTTTTTCAAGGCTTTCAATTGTTCTTTAATACCTGTAAAATCAGCAATAAGAGATTCATCGCTGGCATTATCCTTGAGGTAATCAGATATTTTTTGAAGGTCTATTTGGAGTAGTTCCTGGTCAGTGGTATTTTTTTCCTGCAATTCAATATTTGCAGTAAGCTGAATCTTAAGTCTTTGAGCATTTTCCTGAGCTATAACAAGATTTTGTTGTTTTTCTGCCAGAATGACATCAAGGGCACGAACTTCTTTGATCAGACCATGTTCCGTTTCCTGTCCTTTTTTCGTGTTTTGCAGGTCAGTTTCTGCTGCTTTCACATCTTTAGTCTTTTGCTCATGTGTTTTTTGCAATTCAGGTAACTGCTGCCGTTTAGTCTCCAGATCATCAGTTTCATTTTTTTGTTGCTGCCGGTTTGAAAGCAGGATGGAATATTGACTATCCAGTTCAGCAGCTTTATTTGCCAGCCGGAGTTTTTCTCTTTCAGGCAAAAAGTCATCTAATGTTTTTTGAGTAGTCTGGGTTTCAGTTTCCAAAACTGTAAGTTCTTTTTTCAGGGTATCTATTTTGTTCAGCCAGTTTATAGAAGCTGTGAGTGTTTTGCTGGAACCTGTCAGTTTAATTTCTTCTTCTTGCTTGTTTTTCAGCTCAGATTGTAGCAGGGATTCTTCTTCAGGATTGAGCAATTCAATACCTGACGTAGCAGCAAGAAGAAGTTCAAGTTTTTCGTTTTCTGCTTTATAGCGTTCATGGACTTTTTGTGAAATAAGACTATAGATTTCAGTACCTGTTATCTGTTCCAGGATGGGGGCACGATCATCAGGATTTGCCTGGAGAAATGCTGCAAAACCACCTTGAGCAAGCAGGGTAGAACGGGTGAAACGATCAAAGTCCATGCCCGTTTTTTCTTCAATAAGGGTAGCAACCTGTCTCTTTTGGGATTCCAGAAGAGTTCCACTATCTGCTTCACATACCTCGTGCCGGGCATCCTGCAGGCTACCATCAGGCTTTTTACGAGCTCGATGCTGACTCCAGGTGCTTCTGAATTTCCCATTTACCGTCTCAAAAGTTACCTCCGCAAAACAGCCTCCGGTATTGCGGGACATTATCTGATTGTCTGATTTATTGATAGATTTCAAGCGGGGAGTTCTGCCATATAAAGCCAGGCAAATGGCATCAAGGATTGTAGATTTACCAGCTCCAGTGGGTCCCGTAATTGAAAATATACCGTTAGCAGTGTAATCTGTTGAGGTGAAATCAATTTCCCATTCACCATATAGCGAATTCAGGTTCTCAAATCTTATCTTTAATATTTTCATAATATTCTATTCCCTGTTAAGGTCTTCTTCCTGCATCTCTTTCAGGATCGCTTTATAGCAATGCCAAAGCTCCTGCTGGTCTTCTTCAGCAATATCATGTGATTTCAGGCAGCGGGTAAATACGTCATCTACATTCAGGTCATCAAGGGTTTCATGCAATTCAGGACTGGAAAGTATTCGGGACATGATCCGTTCATTTTTTATGCTCAGTACTTCCAGCTCAGTATCTGCCACGGCATCTTCTACTATCTGCCGCAGATTAAGGGCACTACTTGCACCATTGTAGATGATTTCCAGCCAGGATAGGGAATTATTCTCTTTTAGAATATTGATCTGAGTTATGATCTCATCAATATCTCCCTTGATTTGCTTAAGAATTTGAAATCTGGGGACAATGCATTCCTGGATTTGCGGAGTTCTACCTTGAAAATCTATTATCAGCACCTTTTTATCCTGCTCTGCTTCACCAAAACCTATGGGCAGGGGAGAACCGCTATAACGGAAATGATCTATATTACTGGCTGGCTGAGCTATATGTAAATGACCCAGTGCCAGATAATCAAAGCATTCGGGGAAAATCTCCGTGTTTATGTGTGCCAGAGAACCTACGTAGAGCTCACGAACGCCATCATCCTGAATAGTTTTACCTCCGGCAGTAAAGAGATGCCCCATGCCGATGATAGGAATATCTCCGGCAGTCTGCCTGTATTCCAGAGCAGTTTCTGCAACAGTCTTATAATGCTCGCTCAATCCTGCGATCAATTTTGCACTTTTATCTTCCTGGCTTTCTCCTGCTTCAGCACGACGCAGGTCTTTATCTCGCAGATAGGGGACAGCACACACAATTGCCAGGGGACTATCCTCTGCATCACTAAGCATGAACACCTCATCGGTGGGGTTTTCATCCGTTTCTCCTTTCACATGAATATTCAAGGTTTTTAAAAGCTGCTGAGGAGCATTGATGAAGGAAGGTGAATCGTGGTTGCCGGCAATTATCACAATGTGTTTGCAGATAGAATTCACTTTGCAGAGAAATCTGTAATATAATTTCTGAGCTCTATTGTTGGGAGTGCTGGTATCAAAGATGTCTCCAGCGATCAGCAGTATATCAATTGACTGGCTGTCTATCAGCTCCGTAAGCCAGTTCAAAAAAGCTTCAAATTCAGCATATCTTTTTTTGCCATATAATGAACGCCCCAGATGCCAGTCAGAGGTGTGAAGTACTCGCATTAATTCCTCCGCAAACCTGTAATTTTATGTAGACATTCCAGTCTTTCACCGTCTTTAGTCAAGCTTTCAAATTCTTTGCAGGATAATATATCTTGCTATTATATGTTATTTATTTATTATTTATATATATTATATAATTTCAAGGAGGGATTTTCATGGAGAATATAAATATCCAGTTATACTGGGAAAAATTCATGGATCTGATTATCAAGTATGGTGGAAAATTTGTTGTCGCAGTAATAATCTGGACGGTCGGATTATTTGCCATCAAACTGATCATTAAACTTGTGAAAAAGGGAATGACCCGTTCAAATGTCGAAGTTACGCTAAGGAAATTCATAATATCACTGCTAAATTTTGGTCTCAAAATCCTGCTTTTTGTCACCTGTGCCACTATCGTGGGCATTCAAATGACCGCTTTTATCACTCTTATTGGTGCCATGGGACTGGCTTTTGGTCTGGCGATGCAGGGCAGTCTGGCAAATTTTGCCGGCGGTGTGCTGATCAATTTGCTCAAGCCCTATAAAATAGGTGATTTCATCGAAACCGGCGGGATCATGGGAACCGTGAAGGAGATTTCTATCTTTAATACGATCCTGAACACACCGGATAATAAGCGGATCATTCTGCCAAACAGTAATGTTTCCAATAATAATATCACCAATTTTTCTGCTGAAGCAACTAGAAGAGTAGATCTGGTATTCAACGTAGATTATGATACTGATATCGAGAAGGCAAAGCAGATCATCGCTGATGTGATCGATAAACATCAATATACTTTGAAGGATCCAGCACCCTTTATCAGATTAGGCAATTTTGCTGCCAGTTCGCTGGATATTACAGTACGGGTATGGGGAGAATCTGCTCATTACTGGGATATTCACTTTGACCTTATGGAACAAGTGAAAAATGCCTTTGATGAAGCTGGAATAGTTATTCCATTTCAGCAGGTTGACGTTAATCTCAAAAAATAAACAGGGAGAAAATTATGAAGAAAACCATTATTATATTACTGCTGATCCTTGCAGTCAGTCTGAGTGCGGAAGGCTGGAAGAAAACCGGAGACTTCAATTTGATGCTTAGTCAATCCTATTACTCGGATAACTGGGCTGGTACTGAGATCGGGAATGTAACCTGGTCTGCCAGCTTTAATTTTATCATGGAAAAGCAGCTTAATGCCATGCTTTATGACAAAAATACCTTAATCTTATCTTTTGGACAAACTCATAATCAGGTGCCTGATGATATGGGAGACCTGCATTGGGAAAAGCCAACGATCTCAACTGACGTGATCGATTATGAGAATATGCTCAGTTTCACGCTGCAGAAATTCGTAGATCCTTATCTGGCATTCCGCTGGGAGAGTAATTACGTTGATGAAACTGATCCAGAAGAAACTTTTTATATTAATCCTAATATCCTAACATTGAGTCTTGGTGCTCAAAAGATCCTGATAAATAAGGATATGCAGAACCTGGAAACACGATTAGGTGGGGCATATAAGAATATCATCAATCAGAATTCTGATTATGACGGCCAAAGTAATGCAGGTGCAGAAATGCTGCTCAGTTACTGGCATAAGATCCCTTCAGAGATGGGTAAATTCACCAGCACATTGCGTCTTTATCAGGCACTGATGTCTTCAGTAGATGATGTCGATGACCCAGATGAAAACTGGAAAGCAATGGATGTGGAATTTAAAAATACACTCACCTTTAAATTTAATTCTTATATAGGTTTGAAGCTTTATTTTGAAATGCTGTATGACAAGGAAGTACTCGACGAAACGCGCTATCAGGAAAACCTGGGAGTTAATCTCTCATATAGTCTCTTTTAAGTTTTTGATGACTATAGCTGAATAAAATTAGAACCCGTTGTCAGTAGAATATTTTTACTTTTAACGGGTTTTATATTATACCTAACTGGTGAATAAATTGATGATACTTTTCTTTTCTCTTGACAGGATATAAATATTTCTCCATCTTTAGATTAGGGAAAAAATATGGAAATTAAGCATCTTAAAGAACTTTGCAGTTCGCATCTTGTACAGACCCTGAATATGAGATTTAACTTTGAAACTCAAAGGTCAATCTCTCTGAAATCAGACATTCAGAAAGCTGTAAAGAAATCAATAGCTGCACTGCTTTTAATAATAGTTTTTATTATGGTGCCAGCACCACAGGGTAACCCTCGTTATCTGGTAGCCAGAATAGTTTCAGGTGTTGTTATTTTCTTTCTGACTATCAGTGTATTATCTTTTTTGCGTAGATTTCTTAAATTTAATAATCCCCGTACTTTGGATAACCTGCAATCATTTTACAGCTCAATTTTTCTGCAGACCACGGATAAATACCGAACAACTCCTCGAGATCGTAATCGCTCATTAAAAAGAGCTCTCCATGATAATGACGAACTTTTTCCCTACCCATTGATGAATTATTTCATCAAGGATGGGCACAAAATCTTTCTGAGGGAATGGAATGAAGTGCTCAGATCCTATCCGCTTTGGAAAATTGATATTATGGCTATCCGCATGATGTTTGTTAATATTAATGTGGGTAATCTTAAGTTTATCCGCATTGAAGTAGATTATCGCGTTGAAGAAGAGGTGAAAACCTTTGCACTTTACAACGCTATCATTGAGATCAGGGGTGTGATTTTTCTCGTTTCTCCATATCCTTACACTGACGAAATTTAAATATTATTTTTTTTAAATATTCAGAATTTATATTTTCATATGGTACAATAATTGTATGATAGATAGTTGTTAACTTCTTACGATATGAAAGCGGAGGGTTCCCATCATTTTCCTTCCGCTTTTTTATTTCTTTAAATTACTATCAGGATTATATTTATCGGATAACATCACATAATTACACTTAGATCATGATTATGATCACTAAAATATTTTGTGCGATAATCAACGTGCGATATCGAGCATAATATGATGAAATAGCGCTCAGTCACAAAATTTCTAATCGTCTGAAAAAAATATTACTGCTCTATATTCACTATTTATAAGCGGATATAGCTGATCAGAGAAAAATAAATTCCGAATGGAACAGAAAGTGTTTATATATAAGTCAGATTCTGGTTTAATTTGCGGTAGGTTTTTTCACCATTTTTCCTGCCGCATATTTTTTTGCCCAAAAACAGCTATCTATTTAATCTTCTACCGGAAAATGATCTATAATTCCCACATAATATTGCAGAATCAAAGATGCGTCATAAGCTTCAGATCCCGGGGAAAAAATGTGCGATAATCAACGTGCGATATCGAGCATAATATGATGAAATAGCGCTCAATCACAAAATTTCTATTCGTCTTAAAAAAATATTACTGCTCTATAATCTCTATTTATAAGCGGATATAGCTGATCAGCAAAAAATAAATTCTGAATGGAACAGAAAGTGTTTATATAAAAGTCAGATTCTGGTTTAATTTGCGGCAGGTTTTATCACCATTTTTCCTGCCGCGTATTTTTTTGCCCAAAAACAGCTATCTATTTAATCTTCTACCGGGAAATGATCGATAATTCCCACATAATATTGCAGGATCAAAGATGCGTCATAAGCTTCAATACTGCCATTTGCATCCACATCAGCTCTAAGCATGCGCCAGTAAGCCCAAGGCAGAGGAGCAGAAGGTCCCGGATTCATTTCCACAAAGTAGCGTTGCACCAGAGAAGCATCATAAGCTCCTATCTCACCATTATCATCCACATCACCATACACGATTGCTACTTCAGGCAAACCTTCAATCAATATATCATCTATCCAGCCGCAATCTGAGCCGTTGGATACAGAAGTATCTTTATCATATTCCCAGGTAAAGGAGTGTTCACCGGATGTGAGGTTATAACTATGGTTTGACCAGTCAGAGGAACCGCTCCAGCTATTTTGCAGAGCATTATCAATATAGAAACGCAGAAAATCATAATTTTGCTCGGATGATACTTTTTTCCAGAAAGACACTGAACCATCTTCTACGAGCTCCACTTCAAGATGCAATCTGGTAACTTCCCGATCATCAATATCACCACTGCGAACAGAAAATAATCCATTATGAGCATTATCATCTGCTACAAACCAGTTAGCATTCCCACTGAAACTGAAATCGTATTGAGTGGGCAGGTCACCGGATTCAAAACTGATCGCCTCAGAGGGTACCAGAACAAATTCCAGATCATTTGCTCCTGCTTCCAGCGTGACATTATAGGCATCTGAAATATAACCTGAGGCATAAACATCTATCACATAGTCTCCTACGGGAATATCACTGATGGAGAAACTGCCATCGCTGCCAGTCATCACTTCTTCCAGAGGAGTGTCCGGAAGTTCCACCCAGGCTCCGAATATGGGCAGCCCTGATGATTCATCCAGCACGGTTCCATTTATGGAACATAATTCAGCCAGTTCCAGAGTTGCTGACATTTCCACGACGTCATCTGTTGCTACAGATACATCAGTAACTATCTGGCTGGTGAACCCCCAGGAAGAAAACTGCATATCATAAGTCCCAGCAAAAATAGGTCTATGGTAATTTTCACTTATCGGGTCAGTATAAACTTCACTGTGATCCATATCATGATCAAGAATTGTGACCATAGATAATTGTGGCAAACAGCCAGCATTATTCACAATTCCCCTGATACCAAATAAACACTCTTCCATATAGCGCAGGAGAGATTCCCTGTTCCAGTCATAATGATCTAATAACTGGTTAGCATTGAGCATCTGCACATCACTAAGCTCCAGGGTGACTTCGCGACAGTGATGATACCAGTTCATATAATCCTGATGATTACCTGCTGTAGTGTACCATTGATAACCATTAGTGATACCGTCATTAAATCCATTAAAATAACTTGCGGGAGAATCAGCCTGAGCGGCATCAGCATAGGTGTGACTCACCATTTGCCACCAGTCATCATCCGCATGCAGAGTGCTCCAGGTATCCCAGGGATAATTCACAACTTCAGCTCCGCTATGCAGATTTGCACTCATCACGAAATTATGTTCAGCAGCGAAATCCATCTGCAAAAGTGTTTCCACCTGATATTCATTGCCATCGGGATGAGGTCCATCTTCAAAGCAAGGGAAATTACGATTAAGATCAACTCCGTTGGCATTACTGCGCGTAGCTCCTGTCACAGTATTATTACCACCTGCATATAAACCATCCGGGTTATCAAGTGGATTGATATAAATATCTATCTCATCAATTATGTTATTAATACGGGGATCACTCCCATAAGATTGCAGCATATCATCTATCAAGTGCAGCATCAAAATACTGGTAACCAGCTCATTTCCATGTATCTGAGCCGTATAGTAAAATTCCGGCTCATTATCATTACTGCCCAGATCATCTCCTATATGGGCCACTAGCAATTCTCTACCCTCGGTACTCTGTCCAATGGATATGATTTCGCAAATATCCGGATAATCCTCGGCAAATTGATCCATAATATCAAGATATACGTCATAAGTGGGATAATAATCCCAGTCCCGCATCTGTTCTTTGGTTGTTGCCATTTCTGCGATATATCCGTCTGAAGGATGCGGTAATATTCTGTAATTGTAGCCGGACTCAGCTAATTTTGCAAGTTCATTTTCATTGGCATAAGCAAGAAGTTTACCATCGGAGAATTTATGGATTGATATGATGCGAGATAATTTTTCGATATCCGGTTTACTCGAAAGGTCAATTTCCAGATAATATTCTGTTGCTGCTTGAAGACTCACAAACAGCATCAGTAAACAGACTAAAATTCCTAATCTTTTCCTCATTTTACCCCCTGAACACAAGTAATTTTCCCTTAATAACAATACTTTTACAAAGGTAATCTTAGGCAAGGAAAAACTTTGCAGACCATAAAAATTATCAAACTAAGTCAGTCCCGATTATCGGGATGAACCGTACCCGGGGCAGGAGTCCTGGACGACAGAGATTGACTTTATCCAGGGATAATGCCGGGATTATACGGTCGCCAGAAATCCTGTCCTGAGTTCAGTACAGAACCCCTGCTTAGTTGGGAATATCGTGTCATCATCATTTCTATAAATAGCTATCTTCTACGAAGAAAATACTGTTTGCAAGAAGAACTGGTTGACATTTCTGGTGGATATTACTGGTTTTTAGCTGATATGGAAATAATAAAATCTAAGAGTGAACTGGCAGAATATCTGCATGATGAATCGCGCTTAAGTGGAAAAGCAGAATATCTGGTTTTTGCCAGATCAGAAGCTGATATTCAGGAGGCAGTGAACTACTGCCGTAAGCATGAACTTGCTCTTACGATCCAGGGCAGCAGAACAGGGATAACTGGAGGCAGTGTTCCTAAGAGTGGTATGATCCTTAATCTGGAAAAAATGAATAAGATCAAGGGTATCCGGCAGGATGCTGAAGGAAATTATCACCTGAGATGCGAGCCTGGGTTGAAACTTGCTGAGCTGCGGGAAGTGCTAAACAGCCGGCAATATGATACATCTGGCTGGACGGCTGAAGAAAAATCTGTCTGGCAGGAGTTTACTCGAGCGCGTCGATATATATTTCCTCCTGACCCTACTGAGACCAGTGCTTCTTTGGGAGGAATGGCGTCTTGTAATGCATCTGGAGCAAGAAGTTATAAATACGGAGCTACGCGTAAGTGGATTTCAATGCTCAAAACAATCGATATGCAAAAGCAACAAAACAAGTTAAATCTTACAGATTTGCAGATCAGATTGCCTGCAAAGGGAGTAAAGAATGCTACGGGTTACTATCTGGGAGGTGACTCTCGCGATTTTGACATATATATAGGAGCAGAAGGTACTTTGGCTGTGATTACTGAACTGGAGATCAAATTGATTCCCAGGCCTGCGCATTGCTGGGGTGTCTTGCAGTTTTTTAATAATGAGCCAGCGGTTATAGATTTTTGTGAGGTATTGAAGTTGTTGGAATATAGAGCATCAGCAATAGAATATTTTGATAATAATGCCTTATTACTGCTGCGAGACAATCGGCAATTATGGGAATCACTTCCGGAATTGCAGGATAGCTGGAAATTTGCCATTTACTATGAATTTGAGGGTGATGATGCAGATATCCTGGAAAATGCTATTTTTACTGCTGGTGACCGGGCAGAGGAATTTGGTTCTGGAGAAACTGACTGCTGGTTTATAGATACGGAAGCAGGTATAGAGCATTTTAAGGAATTCCGTCATGCTGTTCCCGAAGCTATCAATAAAGAACTTGATAAGATCAGGAAAGATGATCCCCGCATCAGCAAGATCAGTACTGATCTTGCACTGCCGGCAGGATGTTTAGGCCAGATCTTAAAATTATATCGCCAGGCGGAAGAGCAGGGTTGGAGAGTTATTGTATTTGGTCATATCGGTAATAACCATCTTCACACAAATATTCTTCCCGAAGATCATCAGCGCTGGCAGGCAGGGAAAGCACTAGTGAAAAGCTGGGCAGAAGCTGCTGTGAAGCTGGGGGGAAGCGTTTCTGGAGAGCATGGGATTGGTAAAACAAAACGTGACTTATTAAGACTGATGTATGGAGAGGAAGGACTGACAGTTTTTAAAAATATTAAGGAACATTTTGACCCTCGCTGGATGTTAAACAGGGGTAATATTATAGAGTGGAAGCAGATTCCAGGAGATTAGTTTTTTTTACTGTTGACAAAATCAAAGCTATCCGTGAAACAACCAGTAAATTAGATATTAGAAGGAATAGATGAATATAGTATATAAGTACTTCGCTGTATTTGTGCTGGGTTTTCTGACAGTTTACAGTCTCACACCCCAGATAATAAAACTGGCATTAAAGTGGAATTTTGTCGATAATCCCTGTGCGCGAAAGGTGCATAAGAAGGCTGTACCGCTTATGGGAGGAGTTTCTGTATTCATTGGTTTCCTGTTACTGGTCACAGTTGTGATAGCCTTGAATCTGCATGCAATGAGTATGAGATTGATCGGCTATCTGGTAGGAGCATTTCTAATTCTGGTGGTGGGGATCATTGATGACAGAAATGGAATGAAACCCGTTCCCAAAATGTTAGGACAACTGGCTGCCTGCCTGATCTTTATGTATTCAAATGATATGTTCAGTGTACTTGGTCCAATCTGGTTCAGCATTCCTATAGTATTGCTCTGGATGATCGGGTTGATGAATGCTTTTAATTTTCTGGATAATATGGATGGAGTACTTGCAGGGATGAGCGGGATATTAGGTTTGGGATTCTATGCAATCAGCTTTATATCCAAAACCCCTGAGATCGCTCAATTAACAAGTATTATCGGACTAATGTCCATGGCATTTGCAGGTTCTGTACTGGGATTTCTACCGCATAATTTCAATCCTGCCAAAATATTTCTTGGTGATGCAGGGAGCATGTTCATTGGTTATTTTTTATCCACAATGGGACTGCTTACCGGAAACCTGATGGCGCACAGTAAAGGTAATCATATCTGGTTTCTGATCCCGGTATTGCTATTGAGTTTTGCAATATTTGATATTACGCTGGTGAGTTATACGCGCAGAAGAGACGGAAGACGCATTTCACAGGGTGGCAAAGACCACAGCACTCACAGAATTGGCAATGTAACCGGTTCCACAAAGGTTACTGCTGTATTTGTATATATAATCAATATAATTCTGGTTTTGGCTACTATTCTGGTATTGCAAATGAATTCTACTCTTCTGCTGGTTTTCTCTACTATTCTCTTTGCAGTTGTATTTATCTTTTTGGGTAGAAAGCTTGATAAGATACCAGTTGTGATACCGTATAATCAATTAAAAAATCCGGTTAAACAGGAAGAGCAGTGATAATAAATATTCTGGGGAGCGGATCTGGACTGCCTGATCCCACTCGAAATCACAGTAGTCTGCTGTTGCAAAGCAGGCAGACAAATCTGCTGCTGGATTGCGGAGAACCTGCTGCCAGAACTTATGCCGGCTATAAATTTCATCCTGAACATCTTGATGGAATTGTGATAACTCATTTTCATCCAGATCATGTAGCCGGGATATATATGATGATCCAGCTTTTTCATATCACAAAAAGGAAAAAGGATCTCGTGATCTATCTTCCAGAACGAGAAGAGGATTTCTTTCACTCTCTGGAGATGTTTTATCTCTTCCCGGATAAGCTGCCGTTTAGATTAAATATCAAAAATATCAATCGTGTATCTGAACAATTTGAGTTTGTTCAGGTTTTTGAAAATGATCATCTTAAACAATACAGGAAGTTTGTGCAGGAACATGACCTGCCAAATACTCTTAAATCTTATTCCATTCTGCTTCAGGGAAATGAGCAGAAACTGCTTTATACATCTGATATCAGCAATGTCCCAAAGCTAATATCTCAAACAGGATCAGCAGATATTTATATCGTAGATGCCCTGCATCCACCTGCTTCACAAATACGAGAGCTGTTCGAAAGCGATTCGATTGTTATCTTAACGCATGGAATAAGTATTGAACTTGAAAACCTTTTAAAAACCAGAATCTATCAGAATGTAATGAAAGCGGATGATTATCAGGAAATTAAATTTTAAAATATTAATCTGGTGCATTGTTTTATTATTGCTTGCAGGATGCGCCTCCAATGATAAATTCAAAGATGCCCGTCGATATTCCAGTGAGGGTAATTACGTGCCGGCTATTATGCTATATGATAAATATATCCAGAAGAATCATCACTCCGCAGAGCAGACTATAGCCGAATTGGAAAGAAGCAATTGTTATTATGAACTGGGCATGCAGGCATATTCCAAAAAGAACTGGGTTCTCGCTGACCGTCTTCTGTTTCTGGCAAATTCCGATAAGGCAGATGAACTGGCAGATAATGTGCATCTTGAATTGGCTCTCAGGGCTGCTGAAGCTGATAGTATTGATGAACAGTTCGAGCACTACGATTATGTGATTGATTACATTCCAAATTCTGAACTGGTTCCATTGATGCTGAGAAACAGGATTGATCTCTATCTGCTTAAAAATCAAAGTGTTTCTGCCTGGTTAGATTATCGGAAATTATGGGATGAATTTCCTGATTCACCGCCATCGGTTTCAGCTACAGAAGTTATCAATCCTTTGATCCCCTGGTTTCTGGAGCATCCACGCAATATCCGTAGTAATGGAGAATTTCAGGCAGCAATAGCAGAATTTCAGCTTTATGCTGATTATCCTACCAGCTATCGAGATGAGATATATCAGGAAATTGGTTTATCATATTATCAATGGGCGATGAGTGATCTGGAGAAAAAGGAATATGTCTTAATGCGAGAACATTTTGCCATGGCAGTGACAAATGATTCTGCGTTGAAGGAAGATACAGAAAACATCAAAACTGAAGTGCGTGATGAATTTATTTCAACAGGTGATGGCCTTCTGGATAGTGGTGAGATAGAAAAAGCTATTGCATCTTATCAGATGAGTTTTCTGGCGATCCCTGATGACGCTCTTGCCCAGGAAAAAATCGACCAGGCACGGGAACAGCATCGCAGATTTGCTCAGGCAGACAGCCTTTTTGCTCAGGCAGAAAAACAGGAAAACAGAAAAGAATATAAAAAAGCTAAAGAACTGTATCAGGAATCATATAAATTATCCAGCAAAAAACTTGCTGATAATAAGAGCAAGGAAATGGATAATTATATCAGAGCCGAATCTAATCCCAGTACTTTCGCTCTGGAAATTATCAGGGATTACAAGAAAAGTATTATTAAAAGAAATGTAGATAAAAAACTCGCTGGCATGGTGCAGGAATTTGGTGATCAGGTCAGCAGCAGCGACTGGAAAGCGGTTTATTCTTATGGAGAGTTCAATTTCGAGGTCAGGATAGATATCTTCAGCCCTTCGGAAAGTAATTATTTTGCCTGGAGAGTAAATCTCATCGACAGGACAATTTCTCCCCTGAACAAAGACTCCGAAAACATGATGAAGTAGGAAAATATGTCATATAAAAATATTATAGCACTCTTAATTCTGGTGTTAATCGTATCTCCTCTCATTGCTCAGAGATTTGATGTGGAAAAATTCTCTGACCCCGCCAGATACAACTGGAATTCCCCCAAAGAGCAATTACAATCGCGTCTTGATCTCCAGCAGCGTCAAAAGCTGCTTCAGGTATATGAAATGAATAAGTTCAGTTATCGGAACAAGATCTTCAAATCTGCTCTGGTGCCCGGCTGGACTCATTTCTCCGCCGGTAAATATGCTAAAGGACAGATCATCCTGGGACTTGAGGTAGCCTCTTTGTTTCCAGCTTCTATTATTATGACCAGGCAATGAATTATTATGATAAATACAAAAACTCTAATTATATCGGAGATTTGGAAGATTACTATGAAAAAACCAAAATCCCCTGGAGAAACAGCCAGTTGTTTTTCGGTTTGGGACTTATGGTTTGGGTTTATAATATATATGACACCTTTCTGGTGATTGATGAATATAATACTGAGTTATGGCAAAAGATCTATCTTGATTACCATAACAAAAAACTTTCTGTCACTCCCAGTGGCATAACTTACAGGTTTTGATCATGAAAAAGATAATATTATTAATTTCCCTGGTTATTTTTCTTGGCAGTTGCGCCTTAGATCGCTCAAATCCTCTTGATCCGGTTGCAAATGATATTGAAGTTCCCAATGAAGTGATCGGGATCAATATTTCACACAGCTCTTCCAATGAGATTGAGATCACCTGGGCTTCTCAATCTGATGCTGACGGCTATTATATCTACCGCTGCCTTTCCATAGACGGTGCTTATGTGCGCATTGATAATGATCAGCTTAATTCTGGAGCTTTCGAGAATTTCACTGATACTCAGATAATCGCAGGCAACTGGTATTACTATGAAATGTCCGCCTATCGCTGGGTTGGGGATAGAAGACTGGAGGGTTGGCGCTCTGGTCCCAAAACATGGTAGCAGACGATATTCTTGATGATCTAAATCCTGCTCAAAGACAGGTTGCCTCCACTACTGAAGGACCACTGCTGGTACTTGCTGGAGCTGGTACAGGAAAAACCCGTTGTATTATCTATCGCGCTGGCTATTTGATCGCCTCCGGTAAGGTAAAAAAAGAGAACCTGCTGATCGTTACTTTTACAAATAAAGCTGCCCGTGAACTGCGTAATCGGTTATCAGAAACCTTTAAACTAAATAGTACCAGTCTCTGGGTAGGCACCTTTCATTCCATATTTGGCAAAATACTCCGCTTTGAAGCTGCTAATCTGCCTTTTTCTTCCAATTATGTTATCTTTGATGAAAAAGATCAAAAGAACCTGATTAAAAAGATCATCAAAGATATGAATATTGACTCCAAAAAATTCCGACCTCAGGCTGTTCGCAGTGTTATTTCCCGCCAGAAGAACAACCTTCTGAAACCAGAGCAGTTCTGGGAGTTCAATGAATATAATCCCTGGACAAAGGAAGTATTGCGCATCTATACTCGTTATCAGGAATATCTCCAAGCCCAGAATGCCCTGGATTTTGATGATATCCTTATGCACATGGCCTATCTTCTGGCAGATAATGAAACTGTCCGGCTTAAATGGCAGAAAAAATTCAAGTATATTATGATCGATGAATATCAGGATACCAATTATGCTCAGTTTGAGATCATTCATCATCTGGCAAAAGATCACCAGAATATCTGTGTAGTTGGTGATGATGATCAGGCTATCTATACCTGGCGTGGTGCCACGATCAAGAATATCCTAAATTTTGAAAATGATTACACAAATGTCACCAAGATCAGACTGGAGCGAAATTACCGTTCACATGAAAATATCCTCAAGCTGGCAAACAGCCTCATCAGGCACAATAGTTCGCGTCATGGCAAAGAGCTTTACACTGACCTTGTCATGGATGAAATTCCTCATCTGGTAGCTTTGGACAATGAACCCGGTGAAGCTGAGTATATCGCTGAACTGATAACTGAATTCAAGCAGAAATCACCTTATTCAGAATGTGCCGTGCTCTATCGCACAAATGCCCAGAGCCGTATTCTGGAAAAGGTACTCGTTCAGAAAAATATCCCCTATCGTATTTTTGGAGGAGTGAATTTCTATCAGCGTAAGGAAATCAAAGACATCCTTTGCTACCTGCGCATGATAATCAATCCCGATGATCAGGAAAGCCTCCATCGAGCACTGCTGCTTACTCCCGGATTAGGCAAATCCACCTTTGAGAAAATCGCAAAAGCTGCTATAGACAGCGAAAATACTATGGCTTATATCATCTTAAGTGGAGATTATCCCTTTCTGGGTACACGCCCGGCAAGACTCACAACAGAATTCAAAACTCTCTGGCTGGAAATTCTTGATGCCAGCGAGAAACTTTCCATTTTTGATCTTACCTGGCTGCTGCTGCAAAAATCTGGCTTAGGCAAGCTATATGGTCTGGAAAAGAAAAAGGATATCTCTAAAAAGAAATCTTTTCAAGACCCCGAAATTCAAAGTCGTTATGAAAATATCTGTGAATTGATGATCTCAGCGAAAGAATTCAGCCAGGAATTTATCAGAGATAATGATGGAAAACCTGATTTGGCGGAATATCTGGCTTCTGCAACTCTTCAGACAGATCTCGATACTAATGATGATTCGCAGGACAGAGTTAATCTGATGACTATGCACAATGCCAAGGGATTGGAATTTGACCATGTGATGATCGTGGGATTGGAAGATGGAGTTTTGCCGCATTATCGCTCTCTGGAAGAACAATTCATGCTGGAAGAAGAACGCAGATTGCTCTATGTAGCTATTACCCGTGCCCGAAAAACCGTGCACATCACGCTTGCACGGTGGCGAAGAATGGCTACTGGGGTGGACGTAACCATGCCCAGCAGATTCATTCAGGATTTTGATCCTGACTATATTGATGAACAAAGGTATGATCCTCATGCCTACCTCACACCTTCCAGACCAGCAAGAACCAAGCCCAAAACGACTATAAATGTTATCCTGGAATCAGAAAAGCATTTTAAGATTGGACAAAAAATCAAACATGTCAATTTTGGATTTGGTAGAATTTTAGACGTTGATGGAAAAGGAAGAGATGCCAAGCTCACCATCAAATTTGATGATGGTCCTGTCAAAAAGGTTATAGGGAGTTATGTAGATGTCATTAAAACTTAGCTGTACATCCAGAAAAGTGATTTTTGCTGCACTATTACTGCTGCTGATCACTCCCCTCGCTGCCACCAAGTATGCCGGTGAAA
>JAVCDJ010000252.1 GCA_030765845.1 Candidatus Stygibacter australis | reverse complement strand
CGGTTACAGTGATTATTTTGTAAATGATGGTATTGATAATATTCTGGATGCAGGAGAGACTGCTGATGTTTTAGTAAATTTTGCTAATACTGGTGGAGCTCCTGTTTATGATGCTCAATTTACACTTTCTACCAGTGACTCATATCTTTCTATAAATGGTAATACTTTTAATCCAGGTAATATCAATGGTGATGCAATAGCAACAGGGATTTTTGAATTTCATGCTGCTCCGGGGTCACCTGTGGGACATGCTGCCACTGTAAACTGGATTTTGAATGCAGGACAGGATTATTCAGAGAGTGGAAACTTCGTTTTTGTTATCAGCCAGGTCCCTGTGCTGATAGATGAAGATTTTACTGGTAATTTCCCGCCAGACGGATGGTATATTGATGGGCAAAACTGGCAAAGCGGAGCCAGCAGTTATGCTGGAGGATCAGCTCCTGAAGCTAAATTTTACTGGAGTCCCTCAGTCACTGGAAATCAAAGATTGGTTTGCGGTCCCTTCTCTACTTCTGGTTCCAGTGAAATAGATCTTTCTTTCCGACAGAGCGTAGATCATTACAACGGGACTTATACACTCGCTCTGGAAACTTCCTCAAATGGTAACACCTGGCAGCAGGCAGCCACCTGGCCTCCTCAAAATCAGGGTGCAACTGTCAGTAATGTGAATATCAATAATTCTGATGTAGGCTCTCCTACGTTTTATTTTGCCTTCACTTTCTCAGGTAATTCATTTTATATAGATGACTGGTATATTGATGATGTGGAGATCGAAGGAGTCAGTTTACAGCCGTTTGGTTATATACAGGGAACTGTGAGTATTGGTGGTGCAGGCAATATGCAGGATGTACTTATAGAAGTTGATGACCAGGTTGTTCATCCAAACTCAATGGGAGAATATACAATGATCCTGGAATCGGGTACTTATGATCTTATTGCTTCTCTGCCTGGTTATGAAGATTTTATCGCTAATGATATTCAGGTTATTCAAACCCAGACAACTACTCAGAACATCATGCTTGGCTTTATCCCTTCGCCAGAGAATCTTATTGCCGTAGCTTCGGATGACGAAGTTTTATTGAATTGGGAGCTTAGCTCTGAGGAGATCAGCCGTGATATTGAGTACTATAATATCTATGCAGATTTTAATGGTGAAGGCTACCAGATTGCTGGAACTTCCACGGAAATGAGCTTTATTCATACTCCATATCTGCCCGGTGAATATCACTACTACGTAACAGCATATTATACAGAAAGCGGTGAAACTTTGCCATCAAACGAAGCTCTTACCTGGTATAATGGTGTAGTCAGTTTTGGTGATATTAATGAAAGCGGTGTGATTGATGCTTATGATACTGCTCTACTTCTGCAATACTTTGTAGGTTTAGACCCACTGCCAGAACTTGATCCGGCACCATGGGAAGATTGGCGTCTGTATCTGGGAGATGTAGATGCAAATGGCAATATGGAAGCTTTTGATGCTTCGCTGATTCTGCAGTATATTGTGGGATTGATTGATTACTTCCCCTGCGAACCAGCCCCGGTTGTCACCCGCAAAGTAAATCGCAATATCAACAATCAATCAACGAAAGATTAATAGCAAAGTATAAAAAAGAAACCAGCCGCTGGAAAACCCAACGGCTGGTTTTTTATTTATTGTCGACTAACGATTAACTATTAACGTCTCCCGTCTCCCGTCTCCCGTCTTCCGTCTCACGACTCACGATTCACGTCTTAATACATCCCCGGCATTCCGCCACCCATTCCCGGTGCTCCGCCTGGCATTGGTGATTCAGGTTCTTTGATATCTGTGATGATGCATTCTGTAGTGAGTAAGAGTCCAGCTATGGATACAGCATTCTGCAGAGCGCAGCGAACTACCTTGGCTGGATCGATCACACCGGCTTCAAACAGGTTCTCAAATTTATTGATCGCTGCATTGTAACCATAGTGAATATCCTTGGTCTTTTTGATCTTTTCCACGATGATTGCGCCTTCTTCACCGGCATTTGTTGCGATCTGATAAGCTGGTTTGGTTAAAGCTGCTTTCAATATCTGAGCACCTACTCTTTCTTCGTGAGTAGTTAATTTAAGATTATCGATTGCTCTGGAGGCATAGATCAAAGTTGTGCCACCACCAGTTACAATTCCTTCTTCCACTGCTGCACGGGTAGCATGAAGTGCATCATCCACGCGAGCTTTCTTTTCTTTCATCTCAGTTTCAGTTGCAGCGCCTATTTTGATCACAGCTACTCCACTGGAAAGCTTAGCTAATCTTTCCTGAAGCTTTTCTTTATCATAATCAGATGTTGTTTCTTCGATCTGAGCTTTGATCTGGCTTACGCGTGCTTCCAGATCCTGCTTGGTTCCAGCACCTTCACGGAGGATAGTGTTATCTTTATCGATCACTACCTTACGAGCTGAACCCAGGTCTTCCATAGTAGCGCTGTCAAGCTTTCTGCCAGTCTCTTCACTGATCACATTGCCACCTGTAAGGATAGCAATATCCTGCATCATGGCTTTGCGACGATCTCCAAATCCCGGAGCCTTTACTGCCACTACATTTATTGTATGACGAAGCTGGTTTACCACGAGTGTTGCCAGCGCTTCACCTTCGATGTCTTCTGAGATGATCATCAGGGGCTTTCCTGACTGAGCTACTTCCTGAAGGATAGGCAGAAGGTCTTTCATCACACTGATCTTCTTATCATACATCAAAATGTAAGGATCTTCAAATTCTGTGATCATTTTTTCTGGATCAGTTACAAAATAAGGTGATATAAATCCCCTGTCAAACTGCATTCCTTCCACTTTTTCCATATAAGTTTCAATGGATTTGGCTTCTTCTACATTAATAATGCCATCACGTCCAACTTCTTCCATTGCTTTTGCGATCAATTCACCGATTTCCTGATCATTATTAGCAGAGATTGATGCTATCTGAGCGATCTCTTTGCTATCCTTGATCTCTGTACTTAGTTCATGGATTTCTGCTGTTACCACTTTTGCTGCTTTTTCAAGTCCACGTTTAAGATACATCGGGTTCACACCGGCTGTTACATGCTTAAGACCTTCTTCTATGATTGCCTGAGCAAGTATAGTTGCGGTTGTAGTTCCATCTCCTGCATTATCATGAGTTCTTTCTGCAACTTCTTTGCAAAGCTGCGCTCCCATATTTTCAAATTCATTTTCCAGTTCGATCTCTTTGGCTATGGTCACTCCATCATTAGTGATCACAGGACTGCCAAATTTCTTATCCAAAACAACATTGCGACCGCGCGGTCCCAAAGTTACTTTTACTGCATTAGTGAGTTCATCAACTCCCTTTTTGAGTAATGTTCTGGAATCATGACTAAACTTCAGTTGTTTTGCCATAATTACCTCCTTATTTATTAAAATTAGCAATTAACTATTTCAAGTGCTAATTTCTCTACACCCTTTTTTTTGTCAAAATCTTTTTTCTGAATATTGTAGTTTTTTTATAGAAATCTTCACCATTCAAAATTCACATTCAAAATTAAAAACTCAAAATTCAAAATTACTCCCCAGTTCTCCCGTTGTACCCAGAGCTTTTGAAAATCATCCATAGTCTTGAACAGCGTAAGCGACGGATGACCAGCTCTGATTAAAAAACCACAAACCTCTCCAAGTCTGGCTTATATTCAATCAACATTCAAAATCCAAAACTCAAAATTACTCCCCTATTGTCCATAAAAAACCAACAAAAAAGGGCAAACCCGCAGGTCTGCCCTCATGGCATAATGTACACTTAAAAATATATCCTCCTCAACCGGTGAAAGGAGTTGAACCAAAACTCATATAGTTTCAGCATCATTACTGATGATTCGCCGGATTCAAAAGCAGATGCGCATCTATGAAAATACACCGGATCGTACTGTAATGCCATATTTGCATATCTATTACTCTAAAAAAACTAAAAAATACTCACCTTCGATAATAACAACCATGTATTCACCACTGGCAGGCTGCAGGAAAATAATGTATTCTACTCCGATCAGATCTTCCAGAGTAATAACCGGATAATCAGGAAATTGACCTTGACAGTAAATATTGGTGAATAAGAAGATAATCGCCAGCAAAAGGGCTAATTTTTTTAACACTATATCTACCTCCATAAAAGTAGATATGGGAAGGGGTAGATTATGGGTGAAAACGGGCAAAAAAAATTCTCAGAAGAGCAATTTTATGATCATTATTACCAGAAAGCACTATCTATCGGTCAATATTTCTGCCATACGAATGAATTAGCCCAGGAAATTGCACAATTGACTTCTATTAAGCTGTTTCTCTGGAAAGATAAGGTGCAGAAGCCTGATCAGTGGATATATCAGGTTGCCCGTAACTATGCATTCCAGCTCCTGAAATCAAATAAAATAGAAGGCGATCTTAAGAAAAAGCTGCAACTGACTGTTCAAGAAGAAAACTACCCGGATCTTTTAGAAATGCCTAAATTGAAGGCAGTACTCGACGATGTGCCAGACTCATTTCTCACTGAGACCGAAAAAGATATAGCCAAAGATTATTTTGTGAAGGGCATCCAACTGGAGCAGTTATTGGAGAAATATTCCATTTCTTATGAGAGCATTAATGAAAAAATCTATCATATAAAGCAGGAAATCATTCTATTTCTCCGCTTCGGTACTGTTTTCAAGATGATACCAAAGATTGCCGGAACTCACCTCAATAGCAATATCATGTATTTTATCCGTAAACTAAAGCATAGTCTGGAAACCCAGAATTTCTCTGAACTAAGCGGATACCTGGATGGTTCGATAGAACTGGATAAACTGTCACAAGTTGAGAAACTGGAGAAAATAATCAATTATGAATTACGCTATAGAGAACCCGGAATATACCGTCTGATCTGCACATTTCTCGCTGATAGAAAGTTTCCTTATAATATTGCCTTCACAATTAAGCTGACTGATTATAAAAAGATCAGGATAATTTCCGAACCAGGGCTCACAACAAAGGTTTTGAAAATAAGCCCTGAATCACTTACTGAAGAAGTCAAACTTATGAATGCAAAAAAGATAGATGGCTCACAAGTGCTTACTCTTGCTGAAGTACAGGAGTTGGAAAAAAAGATCAAAACTACTGAATATAAGCTAAAATATAATAAAGACAGTTCTCAAAGCCCCAAGTGATTATTGAAATTATCTAAAAAGAATTGCTTCGGTTAGCTCAAATTAATATTCTTGTCCGCCTGGGTGGATTACATTCTTGTCAGCCTATGGCTGATTCAATTATTCTCCCCTTCCCCCCTTCGCCCCTTCGTTTTCCCCAGCTCTGATTAGATTACATTTAATTTTCAATTTACCATTTTCAATTTTCAATTATTCACCCCTTCACCCCTTCTCCCCTTCTCATCTTCAAATCTTCCCCCCTCTTGTCGTGTAGTCGCTCCGTCGTTGCTGACAATGGTGGTGAAATAGTCTTACATTACATTTCTAATATATGAGCGGTAGAGACTAGATCAAGAAATCATCTTAATAAACAGGTTTGTAATAATATTCTTGACATATAAAAAATAAAAAGGTATTCTTACATCCAAGAATAATATTCTCCAAAGATTTGCAGAATATGGGAGAAACAAAGATTAATATACTAAAGGGGCAACTAACAGCAATGTGTGGAGTCATTATTTGGAAAACTGAAATTGCTTTAGAAATGGAATATTTTCAGGAGGAAAGATGAAGAGAAGTTTGATTTGTTTTATTATTTTTATTGCTTTCGGTATAACACTATTTGCTGATACAATAATTCAAGATAGTACCAATGTGTATGGAACCTGGTCTTATGAGAATTCTCCTTATATTGTTGAAGGAGAGGCTATTGTACCTGAAGATTCTACTTTGGTAATTGAACCTGGAGTAACTGTAAAATTTCAGATAGGACCTTCGCAAAATCATAATAATTCAAATGGACATTTGATTGTTAATGGCAAATTAGAAGCAATTGGGACAGAAAGCGACTCAATTAGGTTTACAAGAAATGATTCTATTGGATACTGGGGTATTATTTATTTTAGTGAAACATCAGATTCTACATCAGTGATAAGTAAATCAATCATTGAGTATGCTAATTATAACGTGAATTTTTCAGGACCCTGGTCACAACATCAAGGTGCAATATCATTCTATCAATCCACTGCATTAATTGAAAATAATTTAATAATGAATAATAATAAAAATGGTATCTGTATATTTGGTGAAGAAA
>JAVCDJ010000251.1 GCA_030765845.1 Candidatus Stygibacter australis | reverse complement strand
TGGGATTGCTCAAAGAATGTATATAAAACGAGGATATAATTTTGATGGTAGAGGGTTGATGTATAAAGGAAAAGAAATTGAACCTGGTAATCATGTTTTAGTTGATGATAGCTTAACCCTTAGTATGTTTAAAAAACTTACATAGTTATTTATGGAGATTTTTATGAAAAAGAAAATTGCGTATCTCACTATTGATGATGCACCTTCCAATAATTTTGATCTGATATTGAAGTATCTTTCAGAGAATAAAATACCTGCAATATTTTTCTGTGAAGAACGGAAAATACTTAAAAGACCTGAAGAAGTAATTAAAGCAATAAAGACTGGCATCTCTTCGAAATTAATTTTATTATTGGCTTAGTATAGGTTTGGAATAACATGTCGTCACCATTCTGGAGGTCTATCGACCATCCAGAAGGTAACTTAGCTTTGTTCAAGACCTTCCATCTGAAACCTTCCGGATGGTCGGAGACCTCCCGATTGGTTGACACTTTTTAAAACATATTATCTTCATTAGCTCCAGTAATTTAGGACTGTAATCATTTATTAAAACAGAAGGATGTCAGTTTTGGTATTTACCCGATAATCTTGCCTTACCTGAATTGCAAATTTCATTGACAGGTAACATATCTTTTTATATTTAAAATTATAAAAATAGTTGAGGGTTAATAATATGACAAAAAATAAAAGGGAGGCACTAATCAAACTTGGTGCAGCTAAATTAGCCGATACGCTGATAGAGCTCTCAAGCTCTTCTAATGAGGTGTATGACACTATAGAAAGACTAACAGCTTCTTCGGAAGAATGTGTTAAAATATTCACCAGGAAGCTTGCCAGCCTTAAACGCTCAAAGCGTATTATCTGGGAGAGAGCAAGTTTTGATTTTGCCCTTGAGCTTGAACGGCTGCTGGAAAACCTGGAAACTGGAGTAAAAGATCCCCTTACAGGTGTAAAACTCGTAGCTATTTTTTTTGAAGCTGATGAATATATATTTAATAGATGTGACGATTCCAGTGGAGCCGTCGGAGATGTGTTCACCATTGTAGCTGTTGATCTTTTCTCTCAATATGCATCTCAATTTCCTGATAAGGATAAACTGGAGAAAATAGTTCTTAAGTTATTCAGCAAGAATGATTATGGCGTCCGCGATGCCCTTATTGATAGTGCAGCTAAATATCTGCCTGAGCTAAATATCCGTTCATTGATCAATTACTTGCAGAAAAAGGTTGATCAAGAAACCGATGAAAGTGCTAAAAGGCATTATTTATATCCAATCGAATCACTGGCAAAGCAAATTGGTGATGCCAATCTTTTTGAAAATACCAGAATTCAAAATTGGGGAGATTTGAAAGTACCAGGAACTATCGAACTTGCTCAAATACATATCAAAAATGAAGAATATAATAAAGCCCTTAATTTACTTAACACAATTCCCGCTGATAACGAATTTAAGAAGTATGAAAAAGAGGAGTTACTGAAAGAGATTTATGCTAAAACAGATGATAAAGCAGAGTTAAAAGAACTACTCTATAATATTTTTAGAAATTCCCATCATATTGATAACCTTGATCAGTACCTGAAACTAATCGGTAATGATAAACGGGATCAGGTGATAAATGATGAAGTTGCTGTAATTATGAATGCCCTCTCTTTAAACTATACAGATATTAAATTTCTACTTGAGACTGATAAACTTGAGGAAGCGGAAGAATATATACTAAAATGGTCTGATCAATTGAATGGCAGCTTTTATCATATTTTGATTCCCTTTGCTAAAGAAATGGAATCCCAAAACCGCTATCTTGCTGCTACTATCCTTTATCGGAGCCTTCTGATCTCAATCCTGGAGCGTGCCTATAACAAAGCATATTCACATGCTGTTAAATATCTGATAAAATTAGATAAACTGGCTCTCACAATAGCTGACTGGAAAGATAAAATGAGCCACGAAGATTTCCATGATCTATTAAATACAGATCATGGACGCAAATCCAGCTTTTGGAAGAAATACAACCAGAAATAAAATTAATAGTTATCCAGCTAAAACCACTATCCTCGACTCCACCGAAAATGAACTTGATCATTAAGCTCTGTTTATTTACGCAGGATATCTATTTCGTCACCATTCGGGAGGTCTATAGACCTTCCAGAATGTAACTTAGCTTTGTTCAAGACCTCCTGAATGGTTGACACTTTTTAAAACATATTATCTCCATTAGCTCCAGTTATTTAGACCTGTTAGAATTAATAAAAAAGGGGATGCCAGTATTTTTTAAAGTATGTAAATCTGCAACATCTAAACATTACCAGAATATCCATCTGGTAATTGCACTCCAGACGACACAACAAAAATATGTGGTATCGTTTCGAGTGCAACTTCTAAAATCCTGAATAATCCCTGCCGAGACCTGCCTTCTATCACTATCTTGGCAATAAGAGGGCAACAAAAGGGTAAGAAGTAGGCAAGGCAAGCCTGAACGGCATGACACATATGTGTTATGCCGATCACCATTGCCTTGCCTGCTTATTGCCTAAGGGTTGCCAGGGGGTTGGGGGGATCGAGGGAAAATGAGGGTGAGAAGGGGAGATTTAAATGTAAAATTGAAAATGTAAAATGTAAAATGTAAAATTAGATGTAAAGATTTTCAACCCTTGAAGATTGAGAAGATTAGGTATCAAGATCATCCCTGGGCAGGATTTGTCCATTCACTGATCACTGATCACGAAAAAAAAATACTATGCATCCGTATGCATCTAACTGCAACGGGCTGCACCTGGTGACATGGTTAAGTAGTTGGGAATTAATGGACTTGACAAGATTTTGGTCAAGAGTGAACAATGAAGAGTGAACAGTGAAGAGTGAGAAGGGGTGAAAATAATTAAATCAGCCATAGGCTGACAAGAATGTAAAAAGGAAGAGTAATATGGTTTTCAGTCGTGTAGTCTTGAAGTCGTGTAGTCATGTAGTCTTGAAGTCGTGCAGTCATGTAGTCGCTAAGCTGGAGGCTTATTATGCCAGTTAGAGTTAATGGGAATAATGCTGCATTTGTGGAGACTTTTTGTGAGATACATGGTCGGTTTGGGAATAAGGTATTTCGGCGGAAACGTAATGGGCAGCCTTGGATTTATGAATATAAATATAAACCGAAATATGCACCTACGGTACTTAGCAGGCGGACTGTGTGCATAGTGCGTGCTGCTGCGACTGTATCTAATCCACGTAAAAAGGGTTATAAGGATATTCTGCAGAAAATATACTATTTTACGCCTTATTTTGTTTATGCCGGGGATTATGATTTTACCTGTAATACATTTTTGAAGCTCAGGCAGCGTGGGACTTATACCATTGAAATTGATGGCATGAAAGTTACGCTTAATCTGGCACCACGGACTAAGCTTAATTTTGAGTTTGATGCAGGAAATGATTATGAGCTCAAGTGCTATCAAAATCGCAGTCTGTATTCCCAAAGGCAGATCATTGTAATTGATGCAGAAGCAGATCTGGAGGAGGTTTACACTAATTGGTTTGCTGAGCATCTCACAGAAATACTATCCTGGCAATTGCCGTATTTTGGGAAAAAGAAAGTTTACCGGAGAGGGATCATTCCGCCAGTGTGGCTGCAATATATAGTAGGTAAAACGGAAAGTGGAATAATATACCGTAGCAGTTTCCGGGAGCGGTTTCAGTATTCCAGACAGCCATATGTGCATAGTCACACGGAGCAGGGGGATTATTTTTATACGGCTCAGAAACAGGTTAATGGCTGCTGGAAAGGAGCTTCAACTGAGTTTAGACAGGTGTGGGAGAAGTATCATATCCGGTGGTTTGATGCTAATTACCGGAAGCGGTGGAAGATCGTCAGGCAGCATAATTTGTGGTCGAAGCTGGTTTTCCGAGCAGGAGGGATACTGGGCTTTGACCTGGAAGAGCTCTCCCCCACTAACTGGCTGCCAGGAGTGGAAACTCTGGGTGATCTGCTGGAAGTCTGCGGAATGGGGATTTATGGATTGAGAGAAGAAGAATGTGGTGTGAGAATTTTTAATTTTGATTTATGAATTTTGAATGGAGCTTGACTGGTAAATCGTGAGTCGTGAGACGTAAAAAGTAATGTAAGATTTTAAGCAACGAACAAAACGAACAAAACGAACTAAAGAAGTATAAGATAGGAATTAAATGTAAGAATTATTTAGCCGCGAACAACCGCGAACAATTTAATGAAATATTTATTCACCTCCGATCACTGATCACCGATTATCAGTCCTGCAGTCTATCCGTCCAGAAGTCTATCCGTCCAGAAGTCTATTAGTCTTGAAGTCATGCAGTCGCTCAGTCCTGCAGTCTATCCGTCCAGAAGTCCAGAAGTCTTTCAGTCCAGCAGTCCTGCAGTCTATTAGTCGAACAGTCCTGAATAAGGTCTAAAAACAGGGGGATGCCAGGTTGCAAAAGAAATACTTGACAACAGTATAATGAATTCTCTTTATTAAAATAGGTAATGTTATAAGAAGGTAGACATGTATAATTTTAATATTTTTTTGTTTGGTAGAATAGCGTTATTCATTTGTATTGTAATTTATTTTATCATTGATAAAAAGATTATTAGAAAAGTGATTATCACTGTTTTAGTTGTCGCAGTGAACTTATTGCCATTTTTTATTCAGAACGATTTTCTAACTATTTCGTTCAGTTTTATCCAGATGATTATAATTATTCTAT
>JAVCDJ010000250.1 GCA_030765845.1 Candidatus Stygibacter australis | reverse complement strand
AATTCTTTCAAGCTCTGGATATTGATCAAAATTACATAGTAGAATTCCACCTTCTTTTAATCCAATGATTACGAATTTCCCATCAGGTGTAATATCAATAGATTCAACATAATTACCGTATAGTTTGTGATTATTAATTATTCTACCAGTTTCACTATCCAAGATTATGCATTCTGATTCAGATACTAACCCTACAATCTTACCATTTGGAACAATCTTCATTTGACCGAGCCCACTACAATCGAGTCTGTAAGAACAAACTAAAATTGCTAATGGATTCCATTTAGGTCTTATCGAATTTGCTAATATTAAAATGCTACTATCGACAAAGTTTAATTTTGAGTTTGCTAGATTTCCCACAAAACCCTCATTTGCATAATTCCAGGCTTGCTGGGTGGCAAAATGAGGGAATTCACAAGCATAATTTTGTAAATTATTGGCTTCCTGTCCCAGGAAATTGTAGAAATCACGAATTTTATCAGCATTATCAGGCTCATTCTTGATTCTGTTTATCTCTTTTTCAATTTGTTCCTTAGTCCAAGGGGTAATACTCTCAAGAATATCAAGTTCTTTAATCTCCCCTTTGGCATATGCAATTAGATCATGGGTATATTTTTCCATGCGAGCCTGTCTTACTCTTTCTTCTTCTCTTCTTTTAATTTCCCTTTCGATAGGTATTGTATCCAAAGCTAATTGATAATCATTCATCATCTCATAAGTCATACCAGCAGCACTTTTTGCCTGGATGAAATCCAGGTTACATAATGTTGCAGTCAATTCATCCCACATTTCAGCTTTAGTTTGCTGCCAGGGAAGTTCATCGCATTTACGAACATTGGGCATTTGTTCAGGTTCAATTTGTCGGAACCAGTCTTTTGCAGCAAAGTATTCTGCCAACTCTTTATGTTTACCCCTTTCCTTATCCAAATCTCTAAAATATATTTTATCAACTGCTTCTGCTAATTGTCTATGATAAAAAGTTATAACTTCGCCACCAGGAACTGTACGTCTGGTTAAATAATATTCCAGGTCATTGTATAACCTGATCCATAATACTGGGGGAATATATTTAGTAACATTATTTTGCTTTCCATCATTTTCCTGTTCAAGATAATGATATTCATGAAAAGATTGAATTCTAAAATCAATCCAGAATTCTTTGTCTGCTGCCAGAATTCCCAGGATTTCATCATCACTTAAGCCATACTTGGCACAGCGTAAAGCCGTAAGTATTTTATCTACAATAATTCCATGCGACTTGTCACTTGAAAGAGTTGAGTACAAATTTTCTATCATTTCTTGAATATTATGTCCAAGCCTGATTAATCTATCTTCATATTTCCATTTTTTCACCTGATCGAAAGCTAACCTTAAGTACAAAGGATTGCAATCAGCCTTTAAGAAAGCCTTAATGACATCATCAAATTGGTAATCTCGTAGAGTTCTTTTACAATCCGTTAGCCAGGATTCTAGTGCTTTTATCCCGTCTTCTTTAGTTAGCATACGTAATTTATGGAATACGGGCTCTTTTTCTCTTTTTATAAGATTTTCATAACTTACCCCTGGCAAAGTTGACAAGATAATTTTCACATGTTCTGGCAGTGTCTCTGGTAACCAGTTCATTTGCCCAAAAGGATCATTATCATAGGACTGATCAAGGGCATCTAAAAAAATAATCAAAGGATTTTCTTTAGTAGCCTTAGAAAGGTATTCCCTGAACTTATATTGCATAACTGAAGGTTCAATAGGAATTTCTTCACTATTGCCTTTATAGAATTTGCATAAACGATTACAAATATTATACAAAAGTGAATTGCCATTTGATGATTTACCAGTAGTACCGATAAAACGGCAAATGATCCTGGAATTCTGGTATGTATTATCTTTTTTCAAATCCAGAAATGCTTTTGCCAGAAATGCAGATTTTCCAATTCCAGATTGCCCCCATACCACAAATGGTTTCCTAAGTGATGAATCGATATATTCCCTTAATTTTGCTAAATCATTATTTCTACCGGCAAACCCATGACTCCTTTCCTCGGCAAATTTTACATGAGCTAATTCTTCCATCTCGTTTTCATCAACAGAATCAAATTTCTCTATCTCTGAATCAATGACATTCTTTAACCTTTCTTCTATTTCTTTTGATAACTCCTTTAAATGAGACCCATCAAGATTAGCTTTATCTACATTCCATATCGCAGGTATAGGAATAACATTGTCTTCAGTAATTTTCTTTTTCAATCTGTCTTTTAATCCCATTATTGGAGCCAGATCAGCATCAATGAAAATTCTATTATCAGAAGGACAATCTGTGATTTTATCTCTGAAATATGCAATTACGTGCCTTTCAGCATCATCCACTTTCAAAGCTCCTGCCTGAATCTCCTGCTCAGTTGCAGATCGTTCCATTTTCAATCTCTGCTTTGCTCTTGGGTTGTCATAATTCTTCTCTTCATCAGGATCTGGAAGATTTGCCTGAGCCCATTCAGTGAAAAAATTCACCAATGGAATCTCGACCTCTTTTTTGTATTTTTCTATATCATTTAAATATTTACCTTTAAGAGATTTAAGACACCATACAGGTTCAGGAAGCTGATTTTCATCCAGTTCATACCTATGCTTGACAATATCCTTGAGTTCATCAGTCATCGCAACTTTCATTTCTTCCATGATACTCTCTATGATTCTGTCAGGCAAAGGTTGCCAGCCGTATCTCTGTCCTAATAGAACTACGAAGTTTGGTTTTGGTGACAGCTCCTGGCAACGTTCTATTTCCTTTAAGCAAATTTCCATCGTTCTCTGGTCAATGGTTGCTTCATTACTGATTCCCCAGCGTAGATCCACTGCCTGAAACTGCCAGCCTCGTTCCTGGCAATATGTCCTCAGGTTCTTAAATGCTCCTAATTGCAAAGCATCTCTTTCCAGCTTAAAATCTTCAAATGTAGAACTCACAAATACCCTGATAATTTTTCTTCGTCTTTGCATATAATCTTCCTCTATTCGTCTATCCGTCCATCAGTCTTTCCCTCAATCCCTCTCTTCACCCCTTCTCCCCTTCTCATTTTCTCATCTTCTCATCTTCTCATCTTCCTCTATCCGTCCATCAGTCCATCCCTCAATCCCTCTATTACGAATAATCATTGCTTTCATTTAAATCTATATCATTAATACTTTCAGATTTAAGATATCATCTGAATTAACCTTAATATGAGTTAGATATCATCTTATTTAATTTCACATAGTTTTTTAATATCTCTTCGACTACCTGTCAGTATAACCACATCTTGGACAGGCAATAGGAGCATCTTCCTCACGTTTGAAATCCATTAAATAGCCACATTTAATACATTTTAAATCCCAATCCATTAATGCATTCGGGGAATGTTCCCAATTATGTTTTAAAATTTCATACCAATTTATTATAATTATGGGATATTCAATTTTCTTCCTGATGAAATTTTGAGAGGTTGTTTCCTTTTCAGTTGTTTCCTTTTCAGTTGTTTCCTTTTCACATGAAATGTCATCATTTTTCATCTGAAAGATATTTGCATCTTTAGGGTTTAGTTGAGATATGAAATCATACCTATTCTGATTATATAAGTTATTCCCTTTGAGAATATCATTGTAATTGATTTTCTCCCTTGGTCCAAGTTCAATCTCACTCATTTCTGCAATTATTATATATAATTGATTTGATATAGTCATGTAGCAAATATCACCTGAAGAGCAAATTCGTGGTTTGTTGATTGGCCAAGAATACCCATTAATAAATAGTTTCTCAAGAGATAATAGATTTCCGCGAAGAAAATTGTTTTTTACTTCACTTTTATTTTCTGTCTTAATAATAGGATTAACTTCATCCTTCCCTGAATTCAAAAACAGTCGCTCTGTCTCATTATTTTCTAGCTTAACGTCAAGATATTTGCCTTTTTTGTCAAACATAAGTTTTTCTACCCGTACATACGTATTATCCCCTATTTTAACATGCTTCAAGTCAATAATTTTATACCCATCGATATCAGTCCATAAGAATATTCTTCCAGATTCACCTGCAGCAGCAAAAGCAGATCGGCAACAACAGCTAACAGCTTTTGCATTAGAGACAGGGAATCTGAAGATAGTGGTTACATGTAAAGTTTTAGTATTAAAAATGCGTAACCCACTCCCTTTTAACTCTAACTCTGCTCCTGTTGCAGAAGTTGAACTGATTACCAAAGGGAAAGTTGATGCAAATAAATACTCTTCATTAAATGAAAAAATGACCTGTTCAACGAAACAAAGTCCTAAGTCGAAGCGCTTTCTCAATTTACCATCATAAATATTCCAAAGCCAAACGGACGTACTTCTAGAAAGAGTAACAAGGTATTTACCAAATGGAGAACTTAACGCAAATGAAATTTCTTTTGAATGACCTAGAAGCTTGTATTGTGATTCTTCCATTCCATCCAGATTACTTAAAGCTATTCTTGAATCTTGAGAACTACTTGCGATTAGTTTTTTATCTATAGAAATTGCCAAATGCTGAACTTCTCCAAAAGGATTACTATAAGATTTTTTTAATAAGCCACTGCTTGTTTGTCGAACTTGGACAGAGCCATCAGTAAAGCCAATTGCTAAATACTCACTATCAGGAGAAAATGCCCACGAACTAACAGAAGCCTTATGCCCGTATAACCTTGGATCATAGCTATGATGTTCAAAACCTGAAATTTCATTTGGATTTTTTGTACTTCTAATCTCTCCATACTCATCACCAAAACTTACATCATACATTTTTTCCTTCTGGATTATCTCTTGTGGAATAGCAAAATTCTTTATTGAATTTTTGGTTGCTAATTCTTTATCAACCAACTGTCCAGTAGTAACAGACCATGTTTTTTTCGAACCATCCTTACTCAGACTGACAATATCCCCATTAAGATTAAATGATATATTTATCGTGTTATCATTATCGATTATCGTGTAATATCCATTCATTAAAGGATTTGGAGGTGGTCGCAGTGAACGTAGCCAAAGAAAACCAGGAGTTAATTTATATTTAGCTGAGTACCATGCCTCGAGTAATCGATATAAACCAGTGTTTTCTTTTGAATAGCCTTTTTCTATATAATCATCTAGTTCAGGACAATCATACCACCAGCAAGAATTCCACAAACATTGAAACAAAGTAGTTGGATGCGTACTGATGAATTGGATATCCCGTCCTATTGCTTCTTTTAGAAGTTCAAAAATCCGAAAGAAAAAACTATTAAGAGGTAAGGATTTCAAAAATAAATCAAATTCAGCATATAAATCAAATATCATACCAGCTTCGGCTTTTGCTTCCAAGTAGAAAATATTACTTATTAGGCTAACTAATACTTCACCAATCTGTTCGTATTCACATGTACTCACTGGTGTACATAGAAGTTTGCTCTGATACTGATAAAATAATTCAGCAACCTTGCGGTGGTTCACCAGTCTTGGTTTTGGCGGGAAACAATCTATCTGTAATCGTTGCTTTTCTATTGATTCGAGAAAATAATCCATAGAACGAAAATAATTAGATAGTTGATCATGATATCTATGTGAGTTAACTTTTTTTGAAATTGTAGTGTGCAAATTTTCAGCATTTCTTTCTAATAAACTATATTTTTCTTTTAATACTTTCACAAATAACCTGTGAAAAAAAGTAATAATTGGCATGCCATTTACATCTCGTTCAGTGAGGAATGGTTCCAGATCCAGAAAGAGTTTCGACCATACTGCTAAAGGAATCTTATTAGATTTCTTTAATTCATCCCTATGATCTGGGTGGGAAAATTTCAGAAAAACTTCCCAATATTTTTTATCAGAGACCAAAACATCCAGTATTTCATGTTCTGCCAACCCGCTATATCTGCCGCAGAGCATATAAGAAATAACTTTTTCCACAAAACCTTTGAGATTTTTATCTTCGAGATTTTCAACAAAATCTATAATCATGCCTTCAACAGTTTCACTGATATTCAAATCTTGATGATATGAGTGCCAATTTTTTACTTGTTCAAATGCAAGTTTCAGATAAATAGCTAATGTGATCTTTGGTTTATTCATTATGTATTTGAGCTGCTTATCTGTAAGTGTTCTCTTAATAGCATCTAGCCAATTTTCAAGGATAATTTTAGCTTCCTCATTAGGGAGTAAAGGAAGCTTTTGTAACGAAGTATCCTGCAATCTGCTTTCAAGTTCCGGAAGTGAGGAGATAATTATCTTTACATTTTCCGACAGATTATTGGGTAGCCAGTTAAGAGCTTTGGCATTATCAGTATCAGATAATTGATCTAAAGCATCGAGAAAAACAAAGATCGGTTTTTCCCACGTTGCCAGAGCAAGGCACTTTTTGAAGGTTTCGCTCATTCCATACATTTCATTAAGCGATGTTTCTTTGCCTTCACCAACAAGTGTTTTCAGGTCAGTATTAAATTCAGAGGCAATTTGTTCTCCCACACTTTGCATTAGAGAGATGATATTTGAAGAATTGGAAGAAGTTCCCAGGAAACGATAAACAATGACAGTAGAATCGTCTTTATATTGTTTTATTATAAGTTGTATTGCTTTTGCCATGACACTCGATTTTCCGCAGCCTGATTCACCAATGATTGATAGAGTTTTATTATTTTGATCATTGATGTATCTACTAATTGATTCCAAAGGTTCTTTTCTGCCGCGAAACTGGGTGACTAATTTATTCTTAAAGTTCTCATGCAGAGTGATCTCGTGCTGCAATTCATCTTTGTTTATCACATTATCTATTTGTTCGGCAATAATTGATTTAAGATAGCAATATACTTTAGCTGCAAAATACTTAAGAGGTCTATCAATCTCAATTTTACCATCTATCCATTCAGCATCATAGGTAATATAGTGGTCTTCTAATCTAGCTTTTAATCCACTTTTCCCATCTTTTCCCACTTTTAATCTTTCTAATTGTTTAACGGAATATTCATCCCGCTTTGTCCCATTAAGATCAATATATCCTTCTGCTGTTACATCATCAGGAAGGTTTTTTACAACTCGCTCAAAAGCAAAAACATGCTTATTGGGATCTTCAATATTCTCTGGTGGATGCAAAGCTCCCTTGATGATCTCCTGGTGAGTAGCTGAAGTAAAATACTTAATTCTTTTTTTATCTGAGAAATCCAATTGATCAACAGCTTCTCGTAGAGCCTTCCTGATCTTCTTCTCAACCGGTTCCCATTTATCATAAATTTCAAATTTATCCTTTCTTTCCTGAAGTACATATTCGGGTTGAATAGCATTAGTATCCAAACGATACCAGCCCCTGTAATAATCGTTTTTCTCGTCCCAATAGAGTAATTTCTTTTGATCATCAGACAGTAATGGCAATATCAAGTCCATTTCCTCTTGTGGGATTTTCTCAGGAATTGGCTGCCAGCCGTATTTATCTCCGAGCAAGATCAGGAAATTCGGTTTAGGAGAGATCTTTTGACAACGAGCTACTTCATTCAGACAAGTTGCCAAAGTTTTTTGATTCAATTGTGTCTTTTCATTTATTCCCCATCTAAGATCAATCCCCTGGAATCTGGCATGATTTCTTAAGCAATATCTTTCTAATCTTGGGAAAACATATTTCTGCAATAGGCTTCGTTCTTCCTTCATATCAGTGAAAGTAGAGCTTACAAATACTCTAAATATCTTTGTCTGATTTGGCATCAATTTCTCCTATATATTAAACTTGGTATTACAAGATTTTCATCTCAGTTATTTCTCTTGTACATTTTCAGTATTCATCAATTTTCAATTTTTCCTTACTCTGCTTACAGTCCTCAATATTTTAGCTAATCCCTCTACTACGAATAATCATTGCTTTCATATAAATCAATGCCATTGTTTAATAATTTTGTAACCCCTGTCAATATCTTTGTTGATCACACACACATTATATTTTCACCCTCTACCCCCTCCCAAAGCAGGAATGCTTTGGCTACAACTATAAACCCCGCCCATATTCACATCACATTTCTTTTTTCGCGTCATTTCGCGCTTTTAGCGGTTAAAAACTCTTACATTTCCTGCACAAAATAGTTCGTTTTGTTCGTCTTGTTCGCTGCTAAGAAAAACTCTTATATTACATTTCTCTGTGTTCTCTGTGCTTCTGTAGTAAAAAAATCTTAAATTACATTCTTCAGTCGTTTTTAGTTTCTAAATTTTTTTATTGACAAACTTTTCTAATTATATTCACATATTCACACATTTCGGGGGAAATAATAAAAAGGAATTATTATGTCTAAAATTATCCTGCTAAGCCTTATGGTATTATGCCTTTTTGCTGTTCTTCCTGCCACTATCATCCACACAATGATTGATGATGGCGATATTGACGGCATCAAAAAAGAATTAACTTCCAAACCTGATCTACTGGAAGAAAAAAACGAGAATGTCTTAAGCCCGTTAAATTATGCCGCCTGCGAAGGCAATCTGGAAATGGTTCAATTACTGATCAGCTTAGATGCTGATGTTCATTCCGGAGATCTTGAAGGCAGCCAGCCTTTAATTAATGCTGCTGCTATGGGATATCTGGAAATCACCCGTTATCTGGTGGAGCATGGAGCAGAAATTGACCGCAAAGATAATAATGATGTCACTGCTTTAAGTTTTGCCTTAGCCAGAAATTACTCTGAAATTGCCAGCTATCTTATAAACCAGGGAGCAAATCCCAATCTTACCAAAATGAGCAGTTTGCCAGGTTTGTTTTACCCTGTGATCAATGGTGATCTTCCGCTGGTTAAGTTAATGATCGAAAATAAAGCTGTGATTGACACTACTCATGTTTCCGGTATCACTCCCTTTTTTTCTGCCTGCACGCGTGGTAATTTGGAGATTATTAAATATCTGATAGAACAGGGAGCTGATTTTAAAAAAGAAGATGATCAGGGCAGGACACCACTTTTCTGGGCTGCCATGAGAGGTCAAAGCGTCTGCGTGGAATATCTGATCACCTCAGGTGCTGATGTAAATAAAGCCAATAATGAAGGTGAAACTCCAATTTTCATGGCAATCTGTGACCTGACCACCCTCAAATTACTCCAGGAAAATGGTGGTGATATTCAGGGACTAAATGATGCGGGTTCTAATGCACTGATCAATATCGGCTGGAATGGTAACGCAGAAGCCCTTACCTATCTAGTAACACAGGTTGATGTGAATCAATTTAACGAATATGGCACTTCAGGATTCTATTTTGCTATTCAGCAGGATAGCCTGGAATTCGTTAAGATATTCCTGGAAAATGGTGCTGACCCTAACTTTGGCTGCTTAAATGAATGGCATCATTCTATCACTCAGATGCCTTCACACAAGGCTGCTGAAAATGGTAGTCTGGAAATGCTGAAACTGCTTGCTGAATATGGAGCAGAACTCAATAAACCAGATGTAAGGAAGGGCAGAACTCCTCTGCATTACGCTGCTGCTGGTGGATATTTTTATGTAGCAGAATATCTTCTCGAATCGGGTGCTGATTATAACTCCCTTGATTCTGATAATATGACTCCTCTTGACCTTGCCAGCAGATATGGATATGAAAATATCCAGTCTCTGCTCTTGAAATATGGAGCAAAGCCTGCCACTGTCTCTGCTGATTTGCAGGATATTGGTTCTGATGATTGCCGGGTTATCTATACAGGTCATAGCGGCTGGGTATTAGAAACCAGTGATCACATCCTGATCTTTGATTATTGGAAAAGAACTGATCCTCCCGCAGGATCTTCCATCAGATCAGGATTCATAACACGTAAATTTCTTGAGGGCGATAAACCTGTCTCTTTCCTCGTTTCTCATGAACATGAAGATCACTATGACCAGAGAATTTTTGAATTTGCTGATCTTCCCAATGTTGAATACTTTTTTGGATTTCAACCCCCTGTAGAAGAGGAGATCACCCTTCTCAATGCGCGTGAGCCATTCCTGAGAGATAACTTTGAGATATATCCCATATATTCAAATGATACTGGGGTCGGCTTCCTGGTGGAAGTAGATGGACTGGTTATTTTCCATCCTGGTGACCATGCGAATAGAGAACGTGATCTCAGTGGTGACTATCTCCCTGAAATTGAATATATCAAATCATTAAATAAAGATATTGACCTGGCATTTATGCCCATCAGTGGATGCAATTTTGGTGATAATGAAGCCGTCAGAATTGGTGTTTATAAAACTCTTGATATCCTGAAGCCCAGTTATTTCATTCCCATGCACTCTGGTGGTAATGAAGCAAGGTATGGTGCATTTAACCTACAGCTTACCCAGGATGAATATAACCTTGATAAATTCTCAGCTAAAGACCCCGGAGATAGATTCATTTACAGCTATTAATGTAGACTGATATCTCCAACCAGTTATCGAGTTAAGACGATGTACCAATCGGATTAACTTTAATCATATTTTGATATTTTTCTTTAGAACTATGGTATTAATATAGGATCATAATTGTATTTAATATACTTTAAAGCCACAGGGAACCCACAGGGAGGTCTCAGGGAGTAGGAATAAGATCGAAAATAGCTTTAACTTATTGGTATGATATTAAATATCTACCGAATTAAATTATTTAACATACAAATAGCAGAAAATGTTACTTATGGGATGTAAAATGTATTGAATCAGGTAAAACGACCGATTTACTGGTCGCTTTGACTATTTCAGTAAGAGTATTTTCTGCGTACTTGCCTGCTTACCAGATTTGATACGGCAGAAAGAGATTTATATTGACATTTTTATTTTCTTATTGATAAAAGAAATGATTAATAAAAAATTGGAATAGGTTATAGTTTTTAAAAAAATCGAAATAGAGGTAAGTAATGGCATTTAAAGATGTAGTTATTGATAATTACTCAAATGGTAAGCTTTTTGAATATTTAAAAAATAAATTAATGTTGGGAACTAAGGCATCATTTGTATCTGCTTATTTCACAATTTATGCCTATTATTATCTACGAGATGAACTTGATAAAATTAAGGAATTACGATTTTTATTTGGGGAGCCAAAATTCATTAAGAAAATAATTAAGGATAATGACTATCGTCCTTTAGCGATCGAAGATAGCTCATTAATTATACCTATAAAAGATCGTCTTGAGCAGAAAAAAATCTCTCAATTATGTTCTCAATGGATTAAGGATAAGGTAGAAATTAAATCAATAAAAAAATCAAGCTTCTTACACGGAAAAGCGTATTGCTTTGAGAAAGAATATCCTGACAGGAAAGTTTTCGATGCTGTCATTGGCAGTTCAAATTTTACTTATAGCGGACTGGGATTTGGTAATAATCCAAACATGGAACTAAACCTAAGAATGAGTGATGAAAGAGATATTGAAGAAGTTTTAGACTGGTTCAATAAATTATGGAATGATAATGATCTGGTTGAAGATGTTAAGGACAAAGTAATCAAATATATTGAACAACTCTATGCAGAAAATGCGCCTGAATTTATCTATTACAAATCTCTATTTCATATTTTTGAGGACTTTCTCAGCGAGGAGAGACAGGATACATTTCTAAAAGATCAAACAGGTTTCTTAGATTCTGAAACCTGGAACTCTCTTTATGCCTTTCAAAAAGATGCAGTAAAAGGTGCTATAAATAAAATAAATCGTTTCGGAGGTTGTATTATAGCCGATAGTGTTGGTTTGGGTAAAACTTTCGAAGCTCTGGCTATAATAAAATATTTTGAACTAAGAAATTGCCGAGTATTAGTTCTATGCCCCAAAAAGCTAAGAGGAAACTGGACAGTTTTTAGAGAAAATTATGACATCAATCCTTACTTAAAAGACAGGTTTGCTTTTGATGTTCTCTCTCATACTGACCTAACGCGAACTAGTGGTAAATCCGGAAATATAGAATTAGATAAAATTAATTGGGGAAATTATGATTTAGTTGTCATTGATGAATCTCACAATTTCAGGAACAATAAAAAAGGACAGGAGAAAGATGAAGTTCGCAAATATACCCGTTATGAGCGATTGATTGACAATGTTATCAAGAATGGAGTAAAAACTAAAGTCTTGCTTTTGTCAGCTACACCTGTAAATAATTATTTAAAAGACCTGAGAAATCAAATCTATCTTATTACTGAAGAAATTGATTCTTCTTTTACTGAATCTCTGGGTATTAAAAGCATTGAACAAACGATGAGAAACGCCCAGCTAAAATTTCAAAAATGGGCTAATGATAAACACAAGGATAAATTACATTCATCTCTATTGATGGAAAGTCTTGATTCTTCATTTTTTAAATTACTCGATGCTGTAACAATAGCCCGTAGCCGTAAGCATATTACTCAATACTACAAGGATACAATTGCCGAATTTGGTAAATTTCCTGAAAGGGCTAAGTCAATTGCTATCTTCCCTGATATAGATACTTTAGGTAAATTCCCATCATATGATAAATTATATAAAAGCATATCAAAGTTTAAGCTTTCCCTGTATCATCCTTCCAAATATTTAGATATTAAATACAGAGAAAAATATGATGTTAAAGGTATTAGAAAAGATGATTTTGACAATCAGGCTACACGGGAAAAATTCCTGATTGCAATGATGAGAATTAATTTTCTGAAAAGACTGGAAAGTTCAATTAAATCTTTTGAAATTACGATGAAGCGTACCATTGATAAAATAGACAGACTGATCAATAAGATCGGAGAATATCAGAGTAAAGAAGAAACCGGAGAGCTTTACGAGATTGAAATGATGATTGATTCTAACATGGTTGATGATGATGACTTTGAGCAAATGCAGGAAATGCTTACCGTGGGAAAGAAATTGAAGTTTGAATTGAAGCATCTTAACCTGGATAAATGGCTTAAAGGCCTTAAAGAAGATCGAGAGCACCTTTCAGCAATATATAATGAAGCAAAAGCAATTACCCCCAGTAGAGATGCAAAACTAAGAGAATTAAAAAAACTTATTAAAGGTAAGATCGAAAATCCCATAAATCCTAAAAATTCCAAAGTCCTATTATTTACAGCCTTCTTTGATACTGCTGATTACCTTTATAAAAATCTAAAAGACTGGTATCAGAGCGAATTTGGTCTTGATCTGGCTGTTGTTTCGGGAGGGAAAAAGAATAATCGCACAACATTCCATCCAAAACTATTTCCCAGGCAAACTGATTTCGATGCCATATTAACTAATTTCTCACCCATAGCAAAGAAACGTCATAAAATTAAAATAATGCCTCAAGAAGGCGGAATTGATCTGCTTATTGCTACGGACTGTATTTCAGAAGGTCAAAATTTACAGGATTGTGATTATCTTATTAATTATGATATTCATTGGAATCCGGTTAGAATAATTCAGCGGTTTGGCAGGATTGACCGTCTGGGAAGCATTAATGAAATAGTGCAACTCGTGAATTTCTGGCCCACAGAAGACCTTAATAACTATATCAGGCTAAAAGACAGAGTGGAAGCAAGAATGGCTTTAGTTGATATCACTGCCACTGCTGAAGATAATCTCTTAGAATCAGATCAGATTGAAAGCCTGCTGAAAGATGATATTAAATACCGGGATAAACAATTACTCAGGCTAAAGGATGAAATTCTGGATTTAGAGGAAATGGACGAAAACATATCATTAACTGATTTCACTCTGGATGATTTTCGGATTGAATTGCTGAATTATATCCAGAATAATAGAGAAAAACTTGAAAGTGCACCATTAGGCTTATATGCGGTTGTGCCTCACCCGTCAGCGAATTA
>JAVCDJ010000249.1 GCA_030765845.1 Candidatus Stygibacter australis | reverse complement strand
GCAAAATTACCGCACATTGTCAATAATCCGAGATTTCCTGCAATGATTCATAGAATTCCGTGATAGTGGCATAATAGAGTGGTCCCACATAGAGGATAAAAAGTATCCCGCAGGTTATGACACTTAAAAATAACCAACCAATAAAACTGAGGATTAGCTTTAAAAATTCCGATTTATGTCCCTGCATCATATGTCTGCTGCGTTTAATAGCTTCCGTTGGTTTGAGATCAGGATTATCTGCCAGAATAAATAATGTCATGCTGTAGGAAAGGGCAGCTATGATGCCTGGAACGATCAGCAGGATCGCCCACAAGATAATGAATACAATCATCAACAGCATAGTGAAAAAGGCAGAAATCCAGTTATCAAAACCCTTGAAGATCAAAGATGCTTCGGGATTGGTTCTCCGGCTGAGAGCCAGAAAGAACATCGCCATCCCCAAAGATATGGGCCCTTGAAAGATCAGACGAAGACAGAAGATGAAAAATCCTCCGCTAAGATAGGTTTTTCCAAAGATGATGTCTATTGCAGCAAAAACCAGAAAGCCTAAAAGCACTGCTACAATAGCAGTTTCCCACTTACCTTCCAGATTACTGCGAGCACGAATTTTATAAAAAGCTGTTCTCATGATACCCCTTATAATTTATGAATGCAATATGTCACTACACCCCAGACAGTAAAATCTGTATCTTCTGTAATAATAATTTCAGGATAAGCAGGATTATCCGGCACAAGCGACCAATATTCATCAGTTATCCTTAATCTCTTTACTGTAAGTTCACTATTGAGTACAGCGACGATCACATTATTATTTACGGCATTCATTGCTCTATCAACTATCAGCACATCATCAGGGAAAATACCTGCCCCAATCATGGAATCACCTTCCACACGGATAAAAAAGGTGGCTACAGGATGCGAGATCAATTGCTCATTAAGATCAATAGTTTTTTCAATATAATCCTGAGCAGGGGAAGGGAAGCCTGCAGTTATATTGCTTCCCAAAAGCGGTCTTCTTAATTTTTTATGTTTCTTGAAGCCGGTGACTTCTTTGATATTATCTCCCAGCCTGAAGGATTTATTTTCCATAAAAAAAGGCTGCCTTAGCAGCCCGAAAATTCTCTATTTCAGCAGCAGCATTTTGCTGCAAGCTTTGCTGGTTGCTCCTTTCACCTCACAGAAATATATTCCGCTGGCTACGTCCCTGCCGTGCTCATCAACACCCTGCCAGTTAATGCTTGATAGCGAATTTGATGCCAGACCATTTAGATGAAATCTCTTAACCAACTGACCTTTTACGGAATAGATATTAAGAGTTACAGCAGTCTCACCATCGGGGACAAGGAAATTGATCGTAGTGCTGGGATTAAAGGGATTTGGGCTAATGCTTTGAATGCCCACCTGCGTTATTTGAGCAGGAATATCCTCTGTGATATCATTATTTATGACAACAATAGTTCCATCAGTAGTATTTTCAATCGAAGTAGCATTATATTTGAAGTCATGAATATCAAGGATCGTGCTATCAGCAATACCTGAAAAAGTAAGTCTAATTAAAACTCCAGAACCAGTTTGCGCTTCATAATGACTATAAGCAGCACGAAGACTTCCAGGTTCCGTTTCATTGACCAGCAGCATTCCATCAAGAAATATATCACCTTCAGCATAGTCCTCATAGGTGACAGCTTCTGAATTATATTCCATCTCAAACTGGAAACTTATCACATCAAAATCTTCGATCAATTCTGTAGTAGAAATATCGATTGTGATACTTTCTCCTGCATTCACACTTCCCGAGGATACAATGATCTCTGCGTCTTGAAGATCAGCGAACAGACTTATTGCTGCAAACAGGCATATTATAATAATTATTTTTTTCATGATCCCTTCCTGGTTTATTTTTTCTTACGCTCAGATCTGACTGGCAGAATTTTAATATCTGCATCATAGACCTGAGTCATAGTATCAGAGTTCATTTTAAATTTATCAAACTGCAAATGGGTTTCTCCGGGGGTAAGGGCAAAAAAGATCAATTCCACCAGAGTTCCACTACCTTCCTGAGGCTGCCAGTGACTGCACGCCACCTTAAGCATTCCTGTTTCTTTACCATTAGCCATCAGCATGGCATTCTCAAACAGGTCACCTGGTTTATGAGTGATATATTTCACAAGAGTGCTGTCATAATAGGCATCAAATTGAAAGGCTATAACCCGCATATCCAGAGAAATATCATTGGCATTAACATATATCCGCAGACTGTCTCCAGCATTAACGGTATAGGTGCCACCATCGATGGAAATATCTTTGATATCACCAGCCAGCAGCCAGGTGAACATCAAGACTGCCACAAATATTAAAATTTTCTTCATATAATAATACTCCTCTTCTTAATAGTTATTTTCTATTTAATACTGTCAACAGAAATTTTCCTTTCCTATTGTTCTACAGGAAATTCCGAAATCAATCCCACGAAATATTGCATGATCAGTGAGGCATCATAACTATCGATGTCCGAACTGCCATCCACATCAGCAGCCATCAATCTGGCAAGTTCCCAGGGCAGGGGATCAAGCTCAGGCAAAGGATCAAATCCCACCACATATTGTAATAATATAGCTGCATCAAAAGCTTCTACAGCACCATTTTCATCCAGATCGCCCAAATTGATCATCTGTAAAAGGGCAAATTCATGTGGATCAAAGGCTGCTGCCAGGGGATGATCAATAGTATAACCTTCCACATCCTGAGCATGAATATAATACTGGAAATCATCTGAAGCCGAAGGCAGGTTAACGCTGGCTTCCCAGTTATCTGCTTCAATATTGGTCATCGGCTCAAAATTCCACTCACCACCTGCTATTTTCCAGGCAACATATATGGAATCAGCAAGCAGTGCAGCCTGGCTGTAAGCAGATATCTGAGCATTGAACTGAAGCTCAGAGCCACTATACTGCTGCTGCCAGTAAGGTTGATGCTCCACGTGCAGCATATTGCGGTCTGCAATTCCCTTGGCACGGCAGTGCAGGGCATCTGTGCTTTCCCAGTTTCCAGTAAAGCCCAATATTTCGTAGCCCGGCATTGCAGCTTCATAGGATTCTATCGCCTCATCATCCCAGCTTCCGCCGATAATAGGCACGAATACTCTTTTATTTAAGATCAGTGAATTTGTGTAAGGTTCATTAGAGGGAGTGTAAACCCGGTAAACCTCATAAGGATAGCCCCAACTGCAATTCTGATTGGCAAAATAATCCGCGGTTGCTTCGATCTCATCATATTGAGCATGACTGGCAGGAACTTCTCTGATGAGCACTTTATCTACCCCCAGAAATTTACCCCAGCAGTCAATATGATCGATATAGGTATTATTGGGATCAGGCAGCATATGATAGGTATCTATTCCCAAATAATCTGACATCAGGTCATTGATCTCCTGATTCGTCAAGCCTGGATTTTCCAGCTGAACCAGATCAGTGGAAGCCGAAATGCCAAAGCCATCAGTCATATAATTACCACCAGTATGCTCGAGAGGCATACCATATAAAGTAATATCCAGATAATCTGCCATTTCAATTGGAATATCATTGTCATCAGGGCGGGGTCTGTTATAGATAAAATTCACGATTGATATTTCACTACCGTCATAGATATACCATGGTCCATAATCGCGGCACCAGTAACTATTACTGGGTGCTATCAGAAATTCACAATTAGCAAGATTTACACCGTGAGATGTATAACTGCTGATAACGCTGGTTTGAGCGGCTGAACTGCTTACAATAGTGACCACTTTATCCTGCTCAGACATGCTTGCTATCAGGTTGTAGCTGATACCAAATGGGGAACGAACCAGTACTCCTTCCATGGGCTCGAATTCTGCTATATTACGGGCAAAATCCGGTGGGTCGGTCTGATAAAAATCCCGTGATACTTCCCTGCCTATCTCATCCTTATTCAGGTAATGCCCCAGTTGCGGATTATTTTCCAAATCCGTCTGGGCAAAAAGGGACAAAATACTGAACAATAAAATCATTAAAACTATCTTACGCATTTTATTTCCCCTGGCTTAAATTCCTTTACTAAAAAATATATCCAATACAACCAGACCAAGTCCGGTATAATCATCCAGATTACCAAAAGCATCTTCCAGACCATGGATGAGTGCCTGCAAAAAGTCTCTGGGCAATTTTACCATAATCAGCTTGCCGGATGCATCCCGGTCACCCGTGAAATCAAAAAAGCCCAAAAACAAAGGTACTTGGGAAAGAACTCCCTTCATACTGCCCGTTTCAAGAATAGTAGCTTCTTCCACTCCATATTCCAGGAATATTTCTGATATCTCATCCAAGATATCAGGATCCCGCACTAGCAGAATAAGCAATTTATCTTTACCACGCGGTGCTGCAGATAATGTATCAGGACTATGCCGCAGAAATTCGTCCATCAAACCAATTTTGCTTTCCTGCTGCAGAAGATGCTGCTCAATTTGCGGTTCCTTGAGTATGCGGGAAACCATTGCCAGCAATTGCAAATGACCGCTGCGGCTTTCCACAGGTCCCACGATGATCACAAATATTTTTACTTTCTTATGGTCTATGGCATCATAATCCACGCCTTTATGACTAATCCCGATGCCAACCACAAAATCTTTGATACCGCTGATCTGACAGTGGGGAATAGCTATTTCTCTGCCAAATCCTGTGCTGCCCTGGCTCTCCCGTTTATGCAGATTTTCCAGGATTTTGTTTTCCGGTACATCTTTGAGTATTTCATTACGTTTCACTAGTTTGGCAAGTTCTTCCAGGATTTCATTTTTGCTATGTGACTGCAGATTTGTTGTGCAGCATTCCAGCCTTAATACTTCAGTTAGATCCATTATCTTCTCCTCAAATTCTTCCGAATGGCTATTTTTGCCAGAGGCGGTCCTATTAATTCATTAAAAAAGACACTCATCAATACTATATTGATCATTTCTGTTATTTGAAGCTGGATTGCCGGAGAGGCATCAGCTACCACGCTGGAACCTTGTACGAAAAGCACTAATCCAATTGCCACTCCAGCCTGGGGTAGAAGGGCAAGCCCCAGCCAGTTGCTAATACTTGGCTTGAGCTTTAGTAAATGCCCAGTGGCATATACTCCGCTATATTTTCCGATTGCTCGCATGATGATAAACACTATCCCCGCTATCAGGGCAGTGGAAGAGGTAAATATCTTCAGATGCAGTTCAGTTCCTGCTATCGAGAAGAAAATTGCATATAAAGGCGGGGTGAGGGGTTGCAGGGCTTTCATGATCCTGATATTTTTATGACTGAGATTCACCAGCAGCATTCCCACGGTCATATTAGCGATCAGCGGTGATAGATGCAGGCTGATGCACACGGAGGTCGTCAGGAAAATAATTCCAAGTGTTATGATCTTCATTTCGCCCATGTTCTTGCTGTTGCGCGTGATGAAATGGATCAATGTACCACCAGTTATTCCTATGATTACTGAGAGAAGTATTTCTTTACCGGCGTGAATAAGTCCCATCCAGAAATCCACTTCGCTGCCACTGATCTCAGCGCTGGCTATAGCAAAGGCGATAGAAAAAAGGATAACTGTCCCTGCATCATCAAGTGCTACGATTCCATACAGGTAATCCACAAATTCGCCTTTTGCCCGTAATTTCTCTACAATAACTACCGTTGCAGCAGGGGCTGTGGCAGCTCCAATCGCTCCCAGAATGAATGCAACATAAGTGGAAAGACCCAGCAGAATGAGTCCAGCAGAGATCAAACCAAAAGTGAGAAACATCTGAACCAGAGTGATGATCACCACTTTTTTGCCATAAGCACGCAGTTTGGTGAATGAAAATTCGCAGCCGATGATCACAGCAATAAATGAAAGTGTGATCTCAGAAAG
>JAVCDJ010000248.1 GCA_030765845.1 Candidatus Stygibacter australis | reverse complement strand
CCTTTTTATACTTGTATAGCTGAGAGAATATCTTCTTAAGATCATTTACATCTTTATCGATCAATTGCTGTAATATTTCATAGAAACTTTTATCAATAGTATCTTCAGGGACATTTTCTGTAAGTACTACGCGATATTTCTTTTTTGCAGTCTTTTCAATGACTACCGAATCCTGCTTAAGCAGCCGATAAAATAATGAAGCAAAAGGAACAACGCTGTTATCAAATCCACTCACCAGCTTGGAAACAAAGCCTGGATGAATTTCAAATAGATCATCTGGAAGCTGATCCGGAGTAAACCGGATCTTATGCCTGCGCGACACGTTAATAAGCTTAAATGCCAGTAACAGGGTAGCAATAAGGGCGACAAATAGTAGTAATAATAGGTATTTTCCATAGTAAGACTGCTTCTCATCAATTTCCTGCCAATGTGGTTTTTCTATGGGAAGGGCATCTTCTGACAAGGTAAGTCCTACTGGAAAAACTTCATCACCTGCCAAACCCCAGAAATTATAGATCACACTATTTTCGGAATAAGATACTTGTACTTTATTGCTTGTATTGGAAAAAACACCCAGAGGGGAAGGTAATTTGCCGGGCAAGATCAATTCTATCCTGCCTTGATCAATAATGAAATCATGATCTTTTGGCAAAGGCTGGTAATCAACCATTAATACTTCATCTTCTATATAGAGAACATGATGAGCCACAAACTCAAGCTCAAAATCAAGTGATTCATCCATTACTGGTAAGAAATTCCATTTAACAACAAGGTTATCGTCATCAAATTTGTAATTATCAGTCGCGGAAATTATATTGCCATCTGTATCTTTAACAAAAGCACGAATAAACTGAAGTCCATCTGTAGCCCGCTCTGGAATATATCGTGATACCCAGGAATATGGGCCTCCGGAAAAATGATAACGAAATACTTCTCTCACATGCAGATCACCGTTTTCGCGAATATTTATCAGACAATTATAATCCTGGGCATAATAAGATTTTCCCTGAAGCATTGTAGATAAAATCAATAAAATCAATAAAACAATAATTTTTCTCATTTTTCCTCCTCAGTTATTTCTGCCTTGTATCAAACTAATTCTGGGTGATCAATCTCAGATTATCGCGAGCTTTTTTATTTCTGGGATCAATATTGATAGCTTTCTGCAATGCGCGTTTTGCCATCTCTACATTTCCCAGATTATGAAATATTATACCCATTTCATTATATATCTTTGAATTTTCGGGGTTATGGCTCTGAAGATAATGCAAAACTTTTTCATCGTATTTAGCCAGGATCTCAGAAACATCATCAACAGCCATTAGATCTTGCACTTGCTGAAGTGCTTCGGCATTTTTCTTCAATCTGTAATGATCTCTTTGCAGTGAACCTTTGTATAGCTGTTCAAAATCTGACATTTTTGAGATCGCCTGGTTATAATACTGCAATGCCAGCTCCAGATCACCAAGTTGCTTACTGCAAAAGCCGGCAAATTTATACGCATCCTCTGGAAATGGATTTGTGAATAGAGATTGCTGATAATATTCTCTGGCTTTTTGATAATCTTCCTGACCTAAATAAATTTCACCCAGATTCAGATAGCCTATATAGTCGCGTTCGGGAATAAGGTTGATCATTTTTTTTAAGGTTTTTTCCGCCATATCAATCTTTCCCAACCGGGCATAGGAAATTGCCATATTTCCGAGTGCTTCATATAGTTCGGGATTACGGTCCAATGCCTTTTGATAAATGGCAATTGCGCCATTGAATTGTTTCTCAGACATGAGATCATCACCCATTTTTTTAAGGTCCATTGCCTCAGATTCTTTACCTATTTTTGATATATCTGTCAGCCAGTCCGGTTGAAGGAGAGTGATAATGCCAAAAACTATTAAACCACCCCAGATGAGTAGAAGAATTACTCTGATGGCATAAATTCTTTTATAATCAGCAGGTGTTATGGAGGATGAATGTGACATTTTTCTTCTCCTTTATCAATCGATTATATACTTGACATGCTTCGGGAGTGCGCAGGATGATCACTTGTGTCATTTGACCGGTATTAGTGTTGAAGATGAATTGAACAGGTTTCATTTCCGGGAATCCCCGTCCTCCCTTTCCATCTGCTCCACTGCCTATCAGCAAAATATCTGAGCATTTAGTCAAAATGGTCATCTGATCACGCTTATTGAATACATGTTTCTTATCGACAAGATGGAAGGAGCCATTTTCAAAGATCATAACATCAAAAAATGGAATAGGAATTCCTCTGTAAATGGTCAAACCATACTTGTTATAAGTAATATTTTTATTGAAATTAACTGCGATAGAGATACCCAGGGATATCACTGATATGCCTAAAAGCCCGATTACTATCCAGCGGCTTATTTTAAATTGGAGCAGATGAATACATAGCCAGAGCAGTAAAAATATTCCAGCAGGAATCAGGACAGACAGGGGAAAATATTCCATTTCTGATAAAGTGGATGTTAACACCAGAAAGATGAAAACAAAGATATATTCATAAAAAAGTATTGTTAAGGGATTCTCCAGATAACCCTTCACTGTCGGGTGCGTCAGCTTGAATTTGAATTTCAGGATCCTGGCGTTATCAAGCACAAAAAATACAAAAATGTTTCCCAGCACTGAGCCATACATATCCTTAGCGATATCACAGACATCAAATACCCGGTTTGATAAAGGAACTTGAGCAATCTCATCCAAAGTTGAAGCTGAAAAGGCAAAGAGCAGCGTATATAAAATTATCTGAGCAGATGTTTTACCTCTTGATTTCCAAAAGCGCCAACTGATGATGGCAAATATTGAATAGGCAATATAATGCCAATTATGCTGCAATTCATAGAATTTGTGATTAAAATAATAATCTGTTACCTGCTGACCTACTCCAAAGAGCAAAAGCATAGCAGCAATCAAGCCTAAGTGAAACAGCCTTATGCTCTTTCGGGCAATATAAACCAGAACAGCAAGGAAGATCACTCCCACGATCAATGTATAAGGAATAGATAATGAACCCACTTCCAGCATTAAGTTTGACGCTATACCAATAGCCGTCTGAAGATAATTTTGCAGTAATAAAAATGGGGTCATGATCAACAATAAAACATACAGGATATAATTTACCCGTGTAAAAACAATATCATTTCTTTTTTTCTTCATACCCTCACCCATATTTTTGATTAACATGAAACCTGATTCCTCACGACACAGTGTCAACTTCTTTTTTTTAACTGGCTTTTTATAAGTCCTGAGTCTGCTCAATTTCCCCAACCAAGACCTTGCGAATGGTGTTTACACCTCCGCAATGGTTGACCAGAGGATAGAAGCTTATAAATCTAATACCACTATTCAAAAGAGCATTGATAAAGTGCACTGCTGATCAGGGAGGGCTCAGTATTATAAGGTTGTATTGGTTAAATCACAAGCGAGATATTTGCTGGCTTTTCTAACCGAAATATTTTTTTCGAGACGCTCATGTTTAAGATTTGCAACCAGT
>JAVCDJ010000247.1 GCA_030765845.1 Candidatus Stygibacter australis | reverse complement strand
CCAGCCTGGAATTAATAACTGGTAACAGGGATTATGTTCATAACACAATTATTGATGGTAATCAGAATAGCTGTTGTGTGGCTGTTCATAATGATGAGGAAGCAGGAACTATCTTGAGAGGATTTACCATAACAAATGGCATTGGTTATCCCGATCCATATGGAAGGTTTGGAGGAGGTATCTATTCTTATGAAACAAGTTTCAGCCTGATAAATTGTCTAATAGAACAAAACCGAGGAATAATTGGAGGAGGAATATTTATCGATGGTGGTAATGTTTATTTAGAAGGAAATACTTTCAGGTATAACTCTGCGGATTTGCATGGTGGGGGATTGATGAGTTGTCATTTAACATCCTACATAGCTTTTGCTGAAGATAATAGAAATAATTTTTATTATAATATTGCTATTACAGGAAATGACATTTACAACGCTATAGATGATAATGGGTTACTTACTGATGTAGTAGTAGATACCTTTACAGTAACTGAACCCTTTAGTTATGAATTCTATCAGGGAGAAGGTAATTGTGAAAACCAGAACTATGATACAAGATTTGAAATGCTGCATCCTAAAAGGGAAAGAGTATATACGGATATGTATATTTCTCCGGATGGCAATGATGAAAACAGTGGCGTAACACCAGAAGAACCTCTACAGACAATAAATCGGGCATTACACTTCATTACAGCAGATGAAGATAATCCGCTTACAATCCACCTGGCAAATGGCGTTTACTCAACGGAATTAAATAATCAAATATTTCCAGTAATATTGAGGTCTCATGTATCATTAATTGGAGAGTCAGTAGAGAATACAATAATCGAATTAGATGGGATTGATCAGGGTTTTGCAATTGATCTAATGAGTGATTTAGGATATGAAATAAAAAACCTGACAATTACTAATGGGTATACTAATGGCATGATAAGTCTTTGGGACAGAATATTCCATATTAATAATTATGCCTTTTCTACAAAACCTGTACTGATGGAAAACCTAAATATAATTGACAATGAATATATTAGTTTATTTTATTTTAGTTCTATGAATATTACAGTGCGCAATATTCTCTTTGAAAATAATATTTATTATCCAGCAGGAGCATCGTTGCACACATTGATGCATAATCATATACCAAATTGCAGAATGACAATAAAAGGATGCAGGATAATAAATAACCATACCGGATATTTATATTTAACTGCCGGAACCAATAATCAAGGTAATCATATCTTTGATATAATTAATTGTGAAATAAGTGATAATGAATATTTAAATAATTTTACAGATTATTCTGTTGGTATATCATTATCTGGTACGGATGATCAAAGGATCAATATTGTAAACAGCACATTTGCATGTAATGTATTCGATGGAGTTTATGTTGAAAATGCACCTTTACGACTGGCATATGATATTGATGCAGAGATCATGAATTCCATAATCTATGATAATGAAACTGAGTATTCAATAATTTTGAGAGGTAATCCTTCTCTTGGAATACCGGTTGTAGATGTACATCACAGCATAATTGAGGATGGATATAATGGGGTTTATTTTGATGGACTTGGCATTCTGAACTGGGATGAAGATACGAACATTGAAGAAGATCCTTTATTTATGTATGACGGTGAATATCCCTATAAGCTGCAGGAAAGTTCACCGGCTATTGATGCGGGTTCTTTGGAATTACCGGAGGGTGTAGTTTTACCTGAATATGATCTGGCAGGCAATCTGCGGATAAGAGGGAATGGCATAGATATTGGTGCTTATGAATATAATCCCTTCAGTAATCCAGTGCATGAAGATGAGTTGGAATATTCTAATTTGAAATACTATCCTAATCCTGTGAGAATAAGTGAGGGCAGGGGAGCAGTGATCATCAATTATGCAGGTTTGGAGCAGGTAGAAGATTATCAGATAGGAATATATAATATCAAAGGACAAAAGGTGTGGGAATCGGAATTAAAGAAGGAATATAGTGGTATCAGATGGGATTGCTGCAATACAAATGGTGACAAAGTGGCAGCTGGAGTATATTTCCTGCGTCTTTCAAAAGATGGGGAATATCTGGAGCAGGGAAAATTGACGGTGATCAGGTAATTATGAATCCGCCAAAGGCGGACAAGTTTTGAATTTTGAATGAGAACGCAAGAGAAATTGGGCAACTAACAAAACGAACTTTTAATACTTGCTGTGCAGCAATGGGTGATGAGATATGGTTTTGATACTCCGTAGGAGTTTGCTATTTGTAGAAACTATTGATCACGCAAAAACGTCTTTCCCTGTAGGTGGTATCTATCAGGAAACGAGTTCCATTAAACGCTTATATAACCCCTACAGGGTAAGGATTGTTTTTTAGCTTCATGATATTACTACAAGTAAATAACGCCTACGGTGTAAGAGGAATAATGGGCAAAATCCTGGTAGTTTTAGTTCGTTTTGTTCGTAATTGTTCGGTGCTAAAAATACTCTTTCTTCTCTTCCTTTCGTGTCAATTCGTGGTTTTCGTGGTTTAAAAAAAGAGTAATATCAATATTTCTTGACTTTGTAACTCTGAAACATCTTTGTAGCATTATGAAAAAATATAAATTACAAAAACAGATAGGCGAAGGCAGCTTTGCCACTACCTGGCTGGCAGATGATACATCTGGCAATCAGGTGGTTATCAAAAAATATAAAGCTGCAGAAGAGGCTCAGGCAAGAAGTGAATATATCTTTCTGGCTGCCCTCTCCACTGCTAATGTTCCCCAGGTTATTGAGTATGGAAGCTCTCCTGGAAATCTCTTTCTGGCTATGGAATATATCTCCGGCAACTCCCCCACCTTAGCAGACTTTTCCTCTGAGCAAGAGCTTAATACCTTCTTCTTTAAGCTCTGTAACCAGATTGTTGCGATACAATCTGCCGGGATCGTGCTTAATGACCTGAAACCTGATAATCTTATTAGTAAAGACCAGGAGCCCTGGATTCTTGATCTGGGACTGGCAACTACGAATAATTATAATGATGGCAGATTCCGCGGGAATATTGCCTATAGTTCACCAGAAAAGATCAGGCATAATTCAGCGAATTTCGCTTCTGATATCTTTGCCCTGGGAATATTATATTACTACCTGTCCCAGGGAAAACATCCTTCAACTGAGCTTGAGAACCAGGATTGGCAATCATTCCTGCTGCAAAAAGAGCAATGGCGGCTGTGGCTGCAGGATCAATCCTTACCTGATTTTATCAAAACTCTCCTTGCTTATGACCCATCTCTCAGACCTTCAGCAATTCAGGCATTACAATATTTTGGTGAACTCGCTGGTATTGCTCCTCAGCTTAACTGGAGCATTATTGATGATCATCTATTTAGCGCCCAGCAGGAAATGGCTGGCAGACTTATGCAGGAAAGACACCTCACTATAAATCCGGATGATGAACCGCATCGGGTGATCAATCAGTTTATTCTGCTATCTGAAAATGCCGGCAAACCTGCTATTATCATTAGTGATCATGAGCTCATCGATCAACCTGAAGATATTCTTGCCCGGTTTCAAAGACTTACCGATGGCAAACTGAAAAACCTTAGTGATCTGATTGATTTCCCTGCGGAACTGGCTCATATCGTTCTCATCCAGAATAACCCAAATTCTCCTTTCTATAAAAAGATGCAATTGCGACCTGATACTCATATTTTGAAAATCGATGCCAGTTTTCCACCTCATTTAGTAAAATCGGCTGAGTTTAATTCCTATCTGCTTTCCACCTCAGCCTCATTGCCAGATGCCATCCCGGCAGATTCTCTTTCGATTGCTTCCTCCCGGCTCTGGCTGCGTTCTCAAGTTCTGCGGGAAACAACTTCTGATCATGATGATCTGATTGATTTGGCTGCAGCCCTGCACCATACCCTGCCACTCAAACTGGTTGAATTACTGGATAGTAACTGGCTTACCCAGGTCACAGCAGCACTTCAAAACGGAAATATTACGCTTTCAGCCAGTGAATTCACAGCAAATTACTCAAATCCCCAATCGCTGCCGGATGAGACTCTACAAAACTTTCAAAATATAGCTTCTGAAAATCAATTTCATCTACATGCAGCCTTGATCTCCATTCTGAGAGGAGATAATATTGCTGCTATCCAGCAGATAAATCTGCAATACAGGATATTCAAGCAAAAAGGTTTCTTTATTTCTGCCTGGCAATCCATCACCCTTCTGGAATCAAGGCTAAGCTGGCAACAGCTTGATTTCAACCTGCAAAAAGCAAAAGCGTTTCTGGCGCGAAAACTGGGTGATCCAGCTCTGGCAATTGAGATATACCGACAGATCAATTCTCAGCCTGATACTCTTCAAGCTGCCACGATAGCCGCAGATATTGCTCTTGCCTATCAGGAAAATGAGCAGCTCGATGAAGCTATATCGGCACATCAGCAGGCTCTGGACTTCTTCCGCTCTACCTCTAATACCAAAGCAGTGCTGCGCTGCCTTAATAATATCGCCGCTGTCCATTACCAAAAAAATGACTATAATCAATCCAGCCAAATATATCTGGAGATGATACGGATTACGGAAACTAATGAAGATAGTGAATTTGCCCGGAACTACCATCTGATAGCTGAGATCAACCTGGCTGACATCTTTTTGCACAAAGCTCAATGGAAACGTGCCCGTTCCTATGCCCAGAATGCTGCTCAAAATGCTGACAGAATGCAATTACAACCTTTCCGCTATCAGGCGGAATTCATTGCCATTGCTGCCAGATTTGCCCTTGGTGAAAATGATAACCTGATATCCATCATTGAGCAGTTCCTCGCTGATAAATACCTTAAGCAGAACCCACCTTTATATCAGCAACTGGCTGCCCATGCTTTGATGATCCTGCAATTCCTGGACGCTGATAAAGCCCGGAAACTGGCTGATACTCTAAGCAATTCTCCCCTGGCAGAATACAGCCCTGATCTGCTGCTCGCACTCTTTTTCTATTCCTGGCAGAATAGACAGCTTAAGCAATCAAATCATATTGCAGAACTTATCAAAAAACCGCTTTATCATGAGCTTATTGAGGGACTGATAAATCCCACAGTGAACTCTGTGCTCAAGGCAGTGCAAAAACTCTCCAGAATTGACGATAGCTGGCTTTATATCACCTTTACTGCCCAGATAACTCTTGCCGGATATGATCAGAAAGATAAGCGCATTGAAAAAGAAATTGCCAGCCTTTTGGATATCTATAGCTTTAAACCTTTGGAAAATATTACTCAATCGGCAATATCAAGCACTCCCCAGCATCTGCAATTGCTCTGGGACGTGGTTTCGCTGATCCATGATAAAGTTGATTTTCCTCAGATCATGGAGGCAGTACTTTCTGGTATCATCCGCATCTCTCAGCTTGATAGAGCCGTATTCTTTGCCTGGGAAGATGGCAGATTTATCGCCCGGCAGGGTATTGACAAAAACCTGTTGCAACTCGACACAGACAGTATCCAGGTAAGCCAGACCATACTGCAGGAAACCCTGGAAAAAAATGAGATCAGTTTCCTTAATAACCTGCAATCAGAAGTCGAGTTTGATATTCATTCCAGTATTTTTGGTTTAGGGCTGCGCTCAGCGGTGTGCTATCCACTCATCCTGCAGGACAATGTTCATGGCGTTATCTATTCTGATGCTCAATCAAACCGCACCTTTGGTGATCAGGAACAAAAGCTGCTTGCTTCTATCCTTGTTCAGGGTCGCTCCGCCTTTGAAAAGGCTGTCCTGATCCAGAATATCAGACGCCAGCAGCTTGATAAACTAATCGAAAGTGACAATAAATTTGATGATTCCATCATTGGCAACAGTCCCGAAATGCAAAAAGTTTTCCAACTTATAAATCTTGTAGCATCCCACAACGTGAATGTGCTTATCACTGGTGATACCGGTACGGGAAAGGAACTCGTAGCCCGGGCAGTGCACAAACGTTATGCATTTGATAAGCCTTTTACGCCTTTAAATTGTGCTGCTATTCCTGAAGCACTGCTGGAAAGCGAGCTTTTCGGTTATGTAAAAGGTGCTTTCACTGGAGCTGACAGCGATAGAAAAGGCTTGATAGAAGCCACAAAAGGCGGTACCCTCTTTCTTGATGAGATCGGTGATATGCCCGTTGCTCTGCAGGCAAAGCTATTGCGGGTAATCCAGGAAAGACAACTCACTCCCGTGGGTTCAAATAAGATCATCCCCGTAGATGTACGCATTATATCAGCCACAAACCGATCACTGGAAAAAGCTATTGAAAATGGCTCTTTCCGGCAGGACCTCTATTATCGTCTCAAAGTTATCAAAATTGATCTGCCCTCACTCCATAAAAGAAGACAGGACATCCCCCTGCTCGTGAAACACTTCATTGACCGCTATAATGACCGCTTTGATAAAAATGTTTCCGGTATCTCCACCCCGGCTCTGCAACTGCTCCAGAATAAAACCTGGCATGGTAATATCCGTGAACTGGAAAATGATATTGAACGCGCCATGGTACTCAGCCAGGGCGATCAGCTTACGCTTGATCTATTTGAAGGTTCTGCTCTGCACAATAATTATTCTCTGGAAGATAATATCCCGCTTAATTGGGATGATTATAAGGAATATCGACGACAATTCAATGCTAATCTTGATGAGATATATGCCAAAAAACTCCTCAAAGCAGCTGATAACAAAATCTCTGCTGCCTCGCGCCTGGCAAATATCAGCCGCACCCAGATCTACCGCCTCCTGAACTCCAGTGAAAGCTGATAAATCTCCAAACCCTATCTCACTCCCACTTCCGCAATCAAATCTCATAGCTAACTAAGTTAACCGTGTTAACCATGTTAACGGAATATAACAAACATATATCACCCAAAAATATGAATTTCCCTTAAATCATCACCAAACCACCAAAATATTATGTAAACTTCATACTCATCTTCCTAACTATCTGATAATATTTATCTTATGCTTAATAATAGTCCCAAAGTGGCTTAGAGGAGGAACAACAAAGCACATAGTGACATTTTTTTGTTAGATAGAGCTATGTTACTACAGGTGTTCGCCACCTTGAAGGTTGTTTTTGGCAAAGTGATTCAGGGTCATTATAAATAAATTTTCTTGACAATATCATTGTTAGAAACTAAATTTTGAATTAGAGATATAAGAGACTGAAATAATCATATCTTAAAGGAGAAATTATGAAGAAACTGGTTATAACAATTATCTTTTGTCTTATCATGGCATTTACATTTGGGCAATTTATGTGGGAAGAGCCGGGGATATGGGCTGGTCAGGAAAAAATGATACACGCAGATGAAGATTATGTGAAAACTGTGATGATCGAAACGACTGAAGGGATAGTGGCAGTGTGGGTAGAAAGCCAGGAAGGACTCGCCCAAATCTATGGGCAGAAATATTCCTTGCAGGGTGAAGCTATTTGGGATGAACCAATTCAATTTACTGCTGCATCAAGATTTCCCTGCTTACAATCAGGTATAGCAGATACGGAAGGAAACATAATCTTAGCTTATTTCTTTCCGAGAGACCAATACAATATTCAACTTTTGAAGCTGGACATCAATGCCGAATTTGTCTGGGAAGTCAACTGGGATACTGGAGAAAACCCCTGCCGGGAAGTGCGTTTAATAAATGGAATATCCAATGATATCTATCTATGTACCACAGATACTGTTAATGAAGATCTGTTATATCATTTTGATGAGGATGGCAATCTAACCACTGGCTGGGAAGATGGACGTTACTATGGTAAAATCGATCCGGGTAGTTGGAAATTGGAGGAAGATGGCAGTCTGGTTATAATGTATTATAATGACTGGGAAATCAAATTGCAAAGAATAAACCTGGAAGGAGAAGAGGCATTTCCTCAGGGAATATTGGTTTTTTCTGATTTTTTACCCAATAATGATGGTCAAGTTTGTCTGGATATTACTTCTAATGGTGATTATTTATGTTATTATTCTAATTTCGTAAAGTGTATCAGTCATGCAGGAGAGACCTGTTGGGACATTGAGAACGAGGGGCAATCTTATTATTTATCAAGCAAAATAATAGCAAAGGAAGACTTCTTTTATCTACTTTCTGATGGTCCTTGTGTTATTTATCAATACTCTTATGATCCCGATGATCCAGCATATCTGCCTTCTTTTACATGGTCTTATATAATTAGTGGATATGGTACTAGAGTAGCCGGTGCCTGGGTGAGAAATGATGATGGGATAAGAGTTATATTTAAATCAGATGTATTGGGTGAAGAATATATGAGAAATTATAAACTTCTTGATTTTAACAGTGCAGGTGAAATGATTTCACCAGAAATTGGCTGGTATAGTGAGGAAGGTAATTCTCTACATCTTCATCCGATATTTTTAAAAACCGAATCAACAGATATTTTCTGGTATAGTATAAACAGAGATGACCTTTTTCAGCAGCAATTGAACTTTGTAACCATTAATGAAGCGGGTGAAATTCTTACAGGAGCAGAACCAATAATTGTTCAGACAGGAATTGAACGCTTATTAATCCCTTTTGAGGTTTACGTTTCAGAGGATGCGATTTCAGTGCTATTAAAGCATACTGGCTATCCTCTGGGAATATATAATCAATATTCAGTCATTCTGCAACGATTTGACAGACAGGGCGTTCCGCTTGATAACCCCGCAGGAACAATGCTCTTTTTTGCAGAGGCACAACTTCTTGATCGACAGGATAATCTGGCTCTTTTTGTATTAAATAATGGTATGGAAGGATCCAGTGTTCAGCTTGTAGACCTGGCAACAGGAAATTATTTATGGGAAGAAGGAGGACACATCTGTGATCCAGGTTACAGTATTGGTGTGATGGCAGGAGACATATATGAGGGAGGTGCAAGTTATTACTGGCAGAGAGGTACTTCTTACCACGTACAAAGAATTGAAAATGGTGAAGAAGTTTTTCCGCCAGGAGGAGCAATTATACCATTCACTGAAACACTCTGTTGGGGATCATGGTTGCGTGATAATTATGTGATAAATAATATAGCTAATTACAGTAAGCAGCACGTGAAATATCTAAGCGATACTGGAGAAATTGAATGGTCTCATAATTGCGGTCATTACTTTTACTATGGGTGTAAAGAGAATTTTAAGCTGACCGATGAAGGTTTGTTAGCATTATTTCAAGTTGGAATTTACCCACCGGAAGAATTACGCTGCGAGCTTTTTAACGAGACAGGAGACTATGTTTATGGAGATGGAGTATCCATTCCTTTTAATTTTGAGGATGAGCTATATGGATTAGTGGTCTTAGACAACGGTTTCGCTGTTTATGGTCATAATGCGGAAGCCATTGAACCGATTACTTTTCGTAGCTTCAATATGGATGGCTCAGTTCAGCAATCGGAAATAAATCTGCCTGAAACTGAAGGTTGTGAACTGGTCAACGTTCAAAAAATTGAAGAGGGAATGCTCATTTTTATGACACAGGCAGATGGGAGGTATTACACTTTAAAAATGGGTTTATATGATTTAAGCGGTAATCTGGTAGAAATGCCCACAACTAATCCGGTGATATGCTATCAGGAATATTGCCGTCAGGAACATATTGCAGCAGAGGTTTACGATAATGATGTTTATTTCTGCTGGGAATCTCTTATCAATAGATATGACTCATATCAGTTTTATGATGGAAATGACGTGCTCCTGCAGGGCTGGTCTGTTCCTGTAGTGCAAAATGATGAGGAGACAATTCACGCTATTGGCAGTAGTTTGACATTAATGCCTAATCCCTTTAACCCCCAATTACAGATTAGCTGGAATTGGGCAGAGGGAAAGGATGAAGGCAGTCTTGCGATATATAACGTTAAAGGACAGAAAGTATGGACGGCAACTATTATGGAATCACAGAGCAGCGTTGTGTGGGACGGAAAAGATATAAAAGGTAATAAATGCAGTAGTGGAGTATATTTCATCCGCTTGCAAAGAGGTAATGAAGAAATAAGCAGGAAGGCTTTGCTGTTGAAATAATTTTGAATTTTGAATGTAAGAGTTTTTACCACAGAGGTCGCAGAGAGCACAGAGGAATGTAATGTGGAAGAGAAAGAAAAGAAAAGAAATAGCATTTTAGCAACTAACAAAACGAACAAGACGAACTTTTAAGACCGGCGGTGTAGAAATGGATATTGAATTTATTTTAATTGCACTTCATAGGAGTTTGCTATTTGTAGAAAATAATGACCAACCAAAACCGTCTTTCCGGCAGAAGATATTTATCAGGTAACAGTTTCTATTAACCGTTATATAACCCCTACGAGGTAAGGGGTATTTTATTGGTATGATATTGCTACAAGTAATTAACACCTACGGTGCACGGATGACTTAGATGGTTGTGATTTTTTTATTATTGGAAGCTGTGGACACAATGACAATGTAAACTTAGTAAAAGATATCAATCTGCTTTTCGCTTGACAAGGTCA
>JAVCDJ010000246.1 GCA_030765845.1 Candidatus Stygibacter australis | reverse complement strand
TTATCAGTTGGTAACACCGGAATTTCATATATATGGAAATGATATAGTTTTGACATTCAGCCATTATTATGATATTGAAGCAGGCTGGGATGGTGGTAACGTAAAGATTTCGGTTGATGGTGGGATGACCTGGGAATTGATAAACCCGATTGGTGGATATCCTGACGAAGCACATTCATCTTGTGCCGGCATACCCGAAGAACCCTGCTATGCAGGAAATTCATATTATTGGGAGACTGCAATATTTGAACTGGCAGCTTATGCTGATGAAGATGTAATGTTTAAATTTCACTTTGGTTCTGACGCTGCCACAGAAGAGACCGGCTGGTTTATTGATGATGTAGCCCTTTACTTAGCCGGGAGGGAAAGTCTTACTCAGACTCATGAAAATCTTGTGCCAATAGCATTATCTCCCCGCAATTTATCAAGAAGCCTGGATGGATATAGTATTTATAGATTAGCTTATGGCGAAGAAGATGATGAAACTAACTGGGTAGAAGTTGCCACCGGGATTACAGAGACGACTTATACAGATCTGACCTGGGCAGAAGTAGATAACGGATTATGGCGTTATGCAGTGAAAGCAGAATATACAAATGGTTTGCTTTCAGAACCGGAAATATCTAACTGGCTTGGTAAGCAAATGTATAGTGATGTTACCGTGAATGTCACTACTAATGATGGAGATTTACCGGCAGGAGCTGAAGTTGTTATGTATGGAACAATGCCTGATCCCGATGGAAATTTCCCTGAATATTATGCAATAGCCGATAATGACGGAATATGTACAATTGATCATGTCTGGAAATCAACCTATTTTATGGAAGTGAATTTATTAAATTATGAAATCTGGGGTGAAATAGTAGAAATAGATGAAAATATTGAGAGCTTTGATGTAATGGTAAATGAATTTACATCTTATCCAATTGATGTTCAGGCATCTATCAATACAAGCGGTGATGCTGACCTGATATGGCATAATCCCATTGTAACCAGTTATGTGTATTGGGATTTTGAAAATCATGACGGTGACTTTGTTTCAACCGCAGGTTGGGAATGGGGAACGGACGCCACAGCCGGTGCACATAGTGGAACAAAAGTGTGGGGAACTGATCTCAATGACAATTATATAAACGATGCGGATTATCAGTTGATTACGCCGGACATTCATATTGAGTCTGATGAAGTACAGCTTACATTCTGGTATTGGTGTGACAGTGCACCTTATTTTGATGGTTTTAATGTAGAGATACAATACACTAGTTCATCCTGGTGGCAATTGCTATATCCTCTGGAAGGATATAATAGCTCAGCAAGTGGACTTGACGGGGAAGAATGTTTTGCCGGTAATGATCAGGTTTGGTCAATGGCAACATTTGATTTAAGTGCTTATGATGGAAACGATGTAAGGCTCAGGTTCCATTTTGGTTCTAACAGTTCAACAACATTTTTGGGAGTTATGATTGATGACGTATTTGTGGGAACTCCTGCCGAAAGAGCAATACAGATGTCCTCAAATACCCCAAGAGATTTAGAAAGTTATTCTATATATCGCGGACTTAACGGTGATGAAGAAAACTTTGAGGATTGGGATGTAATCGCAGAAGGGATTGCTGATACCACTTATGAAGACATAACCTGGAGTCAAATCATAGATCCTGATATTTATAAATATTGTGTACGAGCAGAATACAGTAGTTCAATACTTTCAGCCCCTTCATTCAGTAATTGGCTGGAAGCAAATTCCGTAGCAAATGTAACGGTAAATCTAAGCACGAATGATGGAGGTATTCCGGCGGGAGCTTACGTGGAATTGAGAGCAATAGAACCAAATCCAGGTGGTGAATATTATGAATATTCAGGAATTGCAGATGATATGGGAACAACAATTTTAAGCGGAGTATATTATGGTGATTATGAGCTGACCGCAGAACTGGATGGATATGCAGGCTACGAAGGAAATTTAGAAGTTGACCAGGATATGACTGTGGAGGTAATGATATCAGAGCTTGCCTTCCCCGCTTATGATGTATTCGTGGAAGAAGATGATAATCAATTTGCCCAAATCAATTGGCATTCTCCATCAACATGTATGGAAATGATTTGGGACTTTGAAGATGATGACGGAGAGTTTATCTCTAATGATCCGACAGGATGGAGCTGGGGTGAAGATGCAACAATAGGTGCTCATTCAGGTGATAATGCCTGGGTGACAGCAATTAATACTAATTATGAAGACGAAATAGACTTTCAGTTGATAAGTCCTGAAGTGACAATCCAGACTGATGAAACCCAATTGACATTTTATCATTATATGGATAGTGAGTATAACTATGATGGTGGAAATGTAAAGATTACGATTGATGGTGGTTATAGCTGGTCACTAATCACACCGCAAGGTGGATACCCTAATAATTATGTAGGTGGACCGGGATATACTGGTGGACCAAATTGGACGCCAACCGGCTGGGTGTTGGCTGTATTTGATCTTACATATTATGTAGGTTATGATGCAATGTTCAAATGGCACTTTGTTAGTGACGAATATCAAAATTCTTTAGGTTGGGCTATCGATGATGTACGCATCGGAGAAAATCTTACAAGAATCAATCCTTTGGCAAGAAACAGCCAGCAGAGAGAAACAAGAGATTTCGAAGGATATAGTATTTATCGGGGATTATTAGGTGACGAAGCAAACGTTGACAACTGGGATCTGATTGTTGAGAATATCATTGATACCAGCTATACAGATGAAAGCTGGGCATCGGTAACCAGCCCAGGAGTATATTGTTATGCAGTAAAAGCAGAATACTCAAATGGAGTGCTTGCAGATGCAGCATTTAGTAACTGGATGGCAAATAATATGTATGCTGAAGTTACAATAAATATGACCACTAATATAGGAGACAGCCCGGAAGGTGCACTTGTGTATCTGGAATCAACTGCTCCTGATCCTTATGGAAATTATCAGAATTATGAAGGAATTGCTGACGAGAATGGACTCTGCATAATCAATGATGTCTGGGTGAATAATTATGATATAGTGATAGAATTAGATAACTTTATGACTTATGAAGATAATATTGATATCGATGGAGATATGGAGATAGATATCATCATCGGTGAGTTTACAAACCCTCCCTGCAATGTGATAGTAGAAGAATCACATGCAGGAAATGCTTATATAGTCTGGCATTCACCAACAGGCAGCAGTTGGAACTTTGAACAATATGACGGAGAGTTTATCTCTAATGATCCGGCAGGCTGGAGCTGGGGTGAAGATGAAGCAATGGGTGCTCATTCAGGTGTGAATGCCTGGGTGACAGCAATTAATTCTAATTATGAAAACAACACAGACTTGCAGTTGATAAGTCCTGAAGTGACAATCCAGACAGAAGAAACCCAATTGACATTTTATCATTATATGGATAGTGAGAATAGCTATGATGGTGGAAATGTAAAGATATCAATTGATGGGGGTAATAGCTGGGAACTAATCACACCGGAAGGTGGATATCCTGGTAATTATGTAGGTGGACCGGGATATACTGGTGGGCCAAGCGGCTGGGTGATGGCTGTATTTGATCTTTCAGATTATGAACGTGCTGATGCAATATTCAAATGGCACTTTGTGAGTGACGCCTTAGAAAATGAGTATTACGGTTGGGCTATCGATGATGTAAAAATCGGAGAACCAGACGATGATAGAGATGAGATATCTTTGTTTGGCGATATGAAGCATGCACTTGGTAAAGCATCTGATGCTCCGGTTAGCGAAGATAGAATGTGGATAGGCTATAATATTTATCGTGGATTAGAAAATGATATGGAAAACTTTGAAAACTGGGAAATAATAGCTGAGGCTTATGTCGATACAACTATGGAAGACGAAACCTGGTCTCAGATCAACAGTGCCGGTATTTATATGTATTGTGTGAGATCTCTTTATACTAATGGTATTCTGTCTGAACCTGCTTTTTCTAACTCACTTGCTTTTATCGCGGATGTAACCGTTTCTATTACCGTAACTGCAAATTCCGGTGACCCAACAGACGGAGCCTATGTGGAACTTATTAATCAGGATGGAAATCCTCAGCATATTTATACCGGAACAGTTACAGGTGGAATGGTATACTGGAGTGAAGTATTCCGCGGAACTTATGATCTGACAATTGAACTATACGGACACGTAACTTATGAACAATCAGATGTAAGCATTTATGTTGCCACAACTTTGAATGTGGAATTAGAAGAATCAATCTGTGCTCCTGCTGATCCTGCCGTAAATAATGAAACAGGATTATTTACGTGGTCTGTTCCTGAACCGGAGGACAATTTAGAATATAAGAGCATAAATAATGCCATAAATGCCGGTAATCTTGCCATGGCATCAGAACAAGAAATTCCTGAAACACTCACTCGCAGCGTGGACTATTATATTGTTTATCTTGATGGCACTCTTATTGATCAGACAACGCAAATGTTCTTTGAATTTGATACAGTGGAAGGATGGAGCTATGGTGAAGAATATACAGCAGGAGTTTCAGCGCATTATACATCTAATAATGAATCAATCTTAGCAGAAACTGATTTCACCTGTTTATTTATCGATCCGGTTAATGGAAATGATATTCCTCTTGTGACAGCTTTGACGGGCAATTATCCTAATCCCTTTAATCCTTCCACCACGATCAATTTTGCTGTAAGTCAGGAAGATTCTCCGGTAAAAATATCTATTTATAACATCAAAGGACAGCTCGTGCAGAATCTGGTAAATAAAACCTATCCAGCAGGGAAACATCAAATTGTCTGGTCAACTGAAGCTCTTCCCAGCGGAGTTTATCTCTGCAAGGCAAATATTGCCGGAAAGACCTTCAAACAGAAAATGTTATTAACTAAGTGATAAATTTTATAGGATGTAAAATGTTTAGCAAAATCACGATACTGTTGGTTATTGCTCTCAGCTTCACACTTCTGAATGCTGATATGTTTTTCACTTTTCAGCCGGAAGTAGCTGATGCTAAAGCTGCTGCCCTGGGTAGAGCTACCGTACTCACCTGCACCAGCAGTAATGCTCTGTTCACTAATCCTGCTGGATTAAGTTTTGTAGATGCAAAAGCCTTTCAACTTGGTATGAGGTGGAACTGGGGAAGTCGCAAGAATGATTATAGTTTCGACGATGAGGAAAACACATCCGAGGAAACAACTTATGTGATTAACACCAAATTCAATCATTTTTCTTTTGCAATACCCTTAAGTATGATGCATAGTGGACTGAAAGGTACTCTGGCGATTGGCTACAGAACCTACTATGACAGGAGTTACACACTAAAATGGCAAGAGTATGATGATGATGGGTACAGTGATTATGGCTCATCAGATCTAACTGCCAGCTATCATGGTGGTTTCAATACTCTTTCCATTGGTTTTGGAGTAAAACTGACAGATAATCTCAGGGCAGGACTTTCGGCAAATATTGGCATACTAAGTAGTGGTTACTACAAATGGGAATTTCGTCCCGCAGAATACTTTTGGGATCCAGACGGTACTTTGGACAATTCTTACAACGGTAATTTCTATAATTGTGGTTTGATTTATAAGATAAGTGATAAATTAACTTTCGGACTCACTTACAGACCAGGCTTTGAATTGATCTATAGATACGAGACTGACCTTGATGACAATGATAGCTGGATTGTAGAGAATCGAACCAGTTATCAAATACCTGATCAATTTGCCCTTTCTGCCAAATTTAGTCTGCGGAAAGCAACTCATCTCTTCCTGGAATACCAGACTTGTCATCTATCCCATTATCAGAGAGAAAATAACAACTTGTGGGAAGATTCAGAAGAAGGTATTTCTCTTCATGCCGGTTTGGAACTTGGCAGGAAAACTCCGATTCGATTAGGATATTTTTATACCAGTTTACCTTATTATAATCTCCAATATGGTTTAGTTGGCGGTTATTCCTACGATGTTTCCCCTAATCCGCTCACTGGTATCACTGCTGGTTTCAGTCTGTTACTTAGCAAGAATATCAATCTTGATCTTGCAGGAGAATATGCTTTCTTATCCCAGGAATTAGAGCATTTTTTATACACAGAAGAAGATCATTATAACCGTTACCGTATCTCAGCCACTCTCTCAGTGCTTTCCCCCTGGTAATATTCGATATTGATATATAAGAGTGGATAGTTTTATGTTATCCACACTTTTTTTATTCATATTTCAATGATTCAATTGGATTTGTCCGGGCAGCTTTCCAGGTTTGCCAGCCCACTGTAAGCCAGGCTATCACTAATGCCCCCAAAGCTGCTATCACAAAATTAAAAGCCTTTAGCTCTATCCTGTAAGCAAAATTATTCAACCAGTTAGTCATCACCAGCCAGGCAATAGGGACTGCCAGCAAACCTGCCAGTAGAACCATTTTAGTATACTCACGGTTTAGCAGCAGAATAATACTGCCAGTACCTGCACCCAACACTTTACGAACTCCAATCTCTTTTGTCCGGCTCATTGTCAAAAATGAAGCCAGTCCAAACATTCCCAGGCAGGCTATCACTACAGCCAAACCCGCAAAATAGCCAAACATCTTACCAAACCTGATTTCCTGCTCATAAAATTCGGCAAACACTTCATCCTGAAATTCATATTCAAAATCCACCTCCGGTGAATACTTATGAAATACACTCTCCACGTATTCCATTGCTTCTTTGGCATTTACCGGAGCAATCCGCAACGACACGGCAAAGGTTTCATCGGGACTCAAGAACAAAGCAACCGGTTCGATCCCATGCTGCAGAGGACGAAAAGCAAAATCCTCTACTACTCCTATCACCTGTGTATCGTCCCAAATCGTAAACTGCAACGGGTCTCCAGTTATAAATTCCTTCACAAATGTCTCATTCACCAGTATTTTTTCATGGTCTGACTCAATTTCAGCATTAAAATTGCGTCCTGATTTCAATTCTATGCCATACACTTCCAGGAATTCTGGATCTGTTTTGATCATCTTAAAATGTCTCTTATCCTCCTCGGTATCTCCCCCCTCCATAAACCAGCTTGAGATGATGATCCTGCCTAAAGCCAGATATAAGTAGCTTGCCTTCTCGATATGGGCAGATTTAAGAAGCTCCTGTTTGAAAGCATCTCGATTATCCATGATCTCTGTAGTCTGGCGAAAAGTGACAACCTGTTCCTTATCAAAACCCAGGTCTTGCTCCAAAAAATAATCCAGCTGTTCAAAAACCATAAAAGTGCAACTGATCATTGCTATTGAAATAGTGAACTGGATAATTATCAGAATTTTACGAAAGATCACTCCTTTCTTCCCGCTCCTCAATTCACCCTTGATCACATCTACCGGTTGATAGCTGGTTTGATAAAATGCTGGATAAAGCCCTGCTGCCAAACCCAGAGCAATTGCAAAACCCAGTAGCAGTAGCACTCTCTCCACAGTGAAAAAAGGACTGTGTATCCTAAAGAAATCACTAAATAGGGGATAAATTAACCAGATGATCACTACTGACACGATAAATGCAATAATACAGAGCAATACACTCTCACCTAACATCTGCCAGATGAGCAACTCCCGCGAGGAGCCATTCACCTTGCGAATTCCCATTTCTCGTGCTCTCAATCCTGCCTGTGCCGTAGCCAGATTTATGTAATTGCAGCAGGCGATCAGGATAATAAATATTGCAGCCAGTAAAAAAATCATTACCGTGCCATGGTTGCCATGATAGCAATAATCAAATTTACTCTTGTCGAAATATAGTCCTGAAAAGTTCATCAAAAAGAAAGTGGGATAATATTCACCCACCTCATTATGCCGCTCAACAAAGAAATTCTCTATCTGCTCCTTCATCCCTGATTGCTCAGCCGGAATAAGCAAATAGGTTACAAAGTTGGAAAACCATTTATCTTCAAAATCTACTATGCCCTCTAAGCTGTGCAAAGGTGCAATTATTTCTCTAACAAGTAGCTGCGACCGAAATTCCGGGTCTTTCATGATTGCCTTGATCTCCAGGTCAATTTCCCGGTTATAACTGATTGTTTTACCGATCGCAGGTTCGTCTCCGAACATCTTCTTCGCCCAGCTTTCGGTGACAATTGCACTCGCAGGTTCGTTCATCACGCTAATAAAATCACCCTGAACCGCTTCATAATCAAATAACTCAAAAAACTCAGCATCGGCAAACAGTATTTTTGATTCCAGTTTTTTCTTTTCATAAATCACTGTCGCCCAGCGGGGAAAGTAGCGCGTAGAAACTATTTCCGGAAACCTGTCATCGACCTCCTGCTTCAAGGTGATAGGAGACACTCCATATTTGTCGTTTAAATCTACCCGATAAATGTCCTTATAATTAAGGTGAAATTTATCTGCTCCATATTCATATTGAACATAAGACATGATCAGCGTGAATACTACTATACTGATCGACAGACCAAATATATTGATCAGCACGTAACCGTAATGTCGCCGGTAATTGCGTATCACAGTAACTAAGAAATTCTTGAACAAGTTTCACTCCCCTCCCCCGAGGTATAGATTACATTACAGATCTTCTATTTCAATAATAAACCCTTGCTGCAAGTTTCATAACCAGAAAGCTTGAAGAAATATAATCCAGATGCTGCTCCATTGCCATTCCAGCTTACGCTGCCTCTGCCATCAGATCCGGTAAATACCTGTATTTCATCAATCTTCCTGCCCCGAATATCATAGATAGCTAAATGATCGGGTAATATTGCGCCATTAACCTGCCAACTCAAAGTAGTTGTGGGATTAAATGGATTTGGATATGCCATCATATTTATCGACGCTGGCTCTATCTCATCTGGATCATTATCCAAAGTATAGTAAATATAGGTCTCCTGCTGATTTATCCATCCTCCCTCATAAAACTCATTCTCATGACCCATCACAAGACGGTCTTGATCATCATAAGTGGAATATGTTTCATGATCATTTACCCAGACTCCTTCTTCCCACACTTCATTAAGAGTATAGGTATTCAAATTGTCCTCATAGGTATAAGTGTACTTGTAATCATCTACCCAGCCCCCATCCTGCCATCTCTGATAGAGAACATAATTCATTTGTCCACTATCATGGTAAATCATGTAATTCATATCTTCATAATACCAGTTATAACCATCAAAATATTCCTGCATCTGGCTGGTGATGAGATCTTCTTCCCAGGTATATGTGCGCCTTTCATCCGGGACCCATGCCATCACATCATCATCATACTCATCAGTTGCTATTACTGTGATCTTTCCATCCACTATTGTAGTATTGATCTGCTCCAGATCAATCCAAATCCCATTCTCGGCTTCCCAACCTTGCTGAAGATAACTGTCAAATAGACCATCTTCAGTATAATAATAATATTCATGCGTGGATGGAGTTGTCACTTCCATCAAAAAGATTGAGACATCCGTCTCTGTCAAATAGCCTCCTGCCCAGATAAAATCTGTGATGATCTGATATTCCATACCCTGATAACTGATATTCATTACCATCTGAGATACATATTCATCAGTATAAGTGAATACGAATTGATATGACATACCCCACTCTTCCAAATCCATATCCCACAAATACACATCTTCCTGTAGAGGAAATACCTCGTTTACAGATATAGCCAATGCCAGATTTGGTGGTAAAAATGCCCGACTGGTTCCATAATCCAATCGAGTTAACAGCAGATCAATCCCATCCTCATACTTGCTCTGCAATTCAGCAAGCTGACCCATTGATGAGCATAAAAATGATACTAAAATTAAAAAAATAAACACACCAATTTTTTTCTTCATAATTTCTCCTTAATTTGTTTCTACCTGATTCTTTCTCAATCAACTTAATGAATCAGCTTCATTTATTGTCAATATTATTTTTTCCCCTTATAGTTTCTTTAACCTATAAAAACTATAAGACTTGAAGGGCATTTAATCTTTATAATTCACGCAAGAATATATATTTAGCCATTAAGTTGTTCCTCTGGAGGAACAACATAGCACGTAGTGACATTAAAATGTGGGTATGTGCTTTGTTGTTCCACCTGCGAACTGTTCTAAGGCATCTATATAGCTTAAGTTATTGTTAATATGGATTTTAGTATTAGTAATTCAGATCAAGTATCGGACTAAGAGAATTTGATGATCATTATGCGGTCGAAATTATTGTAATCCTGTTTAGTGATAATTTTTGAGGCACCAGCTTGAACTGCCAGTTTTGTGATCCGGCTGCTTTGCTCAGCTCCGATCTCCAGATAAAGAGTCGCCGGTAGATGCATATATTTTGATGCGGACTGAATAATTTTATGATAAAAATATAAACCATCCTCTGAAGCAATAAGAGCCGTTTTGGGTTCATAGAATATTTCAGACTCCAGAAGAAGATAATCAGATTCTGAGATATAGGGTGGATTACTAACGATCAGGTCAAATTTAGTATCAATATCAGAAAATATATCCGAGAGCAGAAAATCAATCTGACAATGATTGTTTTGAGCATTTTGCCGGGCAAGCTTAAGAGCAACCGGAGAAATATCAGTAGCAGTGACCTGCCAGTCTGGTCTGGCTTTTTTCAAGGCAATGGCAATAGCTCCGCTTCCTGTACCTAAATCACACATCCTAATACCTTTATCGGGATTTTCCTGAAGAATGATATCAACCAGTAATTCAGTTTCTGGACGTGGGATCAGAACATCAGGAGTAACTTTTAGAATTGAATTATAAAACTCCACTTCACCCAGCAGATATTGCAGGGGATCATGCTGACAACGTTTAGCAAGCAGGTTTGATATCTCAGTGAGTATTTCAGGTGAAACCGGAAGATCAGGCTTCAGATAGATCTGTGAGCGTGAAATATTAAAGAAATGATTGATAATAAGTTCCGCTTCAGCTTCTGGGGAATTAATTGAATACTTAGATAATATTTTACTGATTTCAGAAAATAACTGGAAGATGTGTGAAGCAGTTAAGGAAATATTCATTTTATGAGATGACAATCTGGAAAATACTTTTAGTATCCTCTCATCTTTTTCAGGATCTTCTCTTGAACCTGGGCAGGTACTTTCTCGTATTTTGAGAATTCCATAGTATAAATTGCCCTTCCCTGTGAGAGACTCCTCAGACGAGTTGAATAACTGAATAATTCGCTCATTGGTATCTCAGCAACAATTTCCTGTTTCTCATTCTTCATGGCAATGATATTTTCAATCTTACCACGCTTGGAATTAATATCACCGATTATATCACCAGTAGAAACTTCGGGAGTTATCACAGAAACGAGCATTATGGGTTCCATAATAATTGAAACTGCTGACCGTAAGCCAAAATTAACCGCCATAGAAGAGGCAATATTAAAAGCAGTTTCACTGGAATCTACTTCATGGGATCTGCCACCAAGAAGTTCAATCTTGATCCGTTCCATCGGAGCGCTAAGAAGCGGTCCATCCAGAAGAGCATTAAGGGAGCTCTCTTTGATTGCCTGCCAGTAAATTGAAGGAATGATGGAATCAGTTACATGATTTTCGAAGATATTCTTTTGCATTGGAGGCAGTTTTGCAGGATCAACCGGTGATAATCGCAGATTTACTATCGCATAATGCCCCTTTCCATTCATCTCACGAATAAATTCACCATGGGCAAGCACTGGCTCAGCAATGGTCTCTTTATATGAAACTTGTGGAGAACCAACATTAGCATTTACATTAAATTCACGCCTTAAGCGATCAACAATGATCTCCAGATGCAATTCACCCATTCCAGTGAGCAGAGTTTGTCCTGTATCTTTATTTTGAGTAACATGAAAAGTAGGGTCTTCTTCTTCCAGTTTGAAAAGAGCATCAGAGAGATTTTCCTGGTCAGCTTTAGTCCGAGGTTCAATGGCAATAGCGATCACTGAATCAGGAAATATGATATCTTCCATCAGCAGATTTTTTCCGATTGCAGTAATAGTATCACCCGTTTTTAGCTCTCGAGCACCTACAATAGCTCCAAGATCACCAGCCTGCAATTCATCAACATCTTTCTTTTTATTTGAGTGCATTTGCAGCAGACGCAATATTCTCACTTTTTTACCAGTAGTTTGATTGACTATGGTTTGCCCTTTTTTGATGGTTCCTGAATAAACCCGGGTATAGATCAGTTTCCCCAGATATTTGTCGATCTGCACTTTAAAAACCAGGGCAATAAATGGTTCTGAAGAGTCAGGTTTAAGATGAACTTCCTGATCTTTACTGTCATGCGCTTCAGCTGGAGGAACATCTAATGGTGAGGGTAGAAAATCAATTACTGCATCAAGTAAAATCTGTATCCCGATATTTTTGAGGGCAGAACCGCACAGCACTGGGACAAATTGATGGTAAAGTACACCAGACCGTATAGCACTAAATACCTCTTTCACTGTGAGATCACCATTTTCCAGGTAATTCATCATAATTTCATCATCATATTCTGCAATATGCTCCAAAAGATTATGACGCGCCTGGGCAGCAGCCTCAGCAAGATCAGAAGGAATTTCCTGACTGGAGTATTTTAAACCGAGAGTTTCCTTCTCCCAGGTAAGCATTTTCATTTGAATAAGATCAATAATTCCTGAGAATTTATCTTCGCAACCGACTGGAAGATGTATGGGCAAGGCATTTTTAGTCAAGCGCTGTTGGATCATATCAATCACGTTTTCAAAATCAGCTCCTGATCTATCCATCTTATTGATGAATGCCAGACGGGGTACGTTGTAGCGATCTGCCTGATGCCACACGGTTTCACTTTGTGGCTCCACTCCACCCACAGCACAGAAAACGCCTATAGCTCCATCAAGGACGCGGAGTGATCTTTCAACCTCAGCAGTGAAATCTACATGCCCGGGAGTATCAATGATATTTATGCGTTTTTCGTTCCAGAATATGGAAGTAACAGCAGAAGTGATAGTGATACCACGTTCTTTCTCCTGGATCATCCAATCCATAACTGCATTTCCGTCATGCACTTCACCCATGCGATGAATAATTCCGCTATAGAACAGCATCCGCTCAGTAGTAGTAGTTTTGCCAGCATCAATATGCGCCATAATGCCAATATTTCTAAGAGCGCTCAATTGCTCATTCATTCGTAAACCCTCAATTTTTTGATTTTTAAACAAAAAGCGAAAGTAACCCCCAAAGGGATAACTTTCGCTTTATCTTTCAGTGAAAATTAGAATCTAAAATGTGCAAAAGCTTTATTTGCTTCTGCCATTTTATGAGTATCTTCACGTTTTTTAATGCTTGAACCTTCTTTCTTATAAGCTGCCAGCAATTCGTTAGCCAGCTTCTCTGTCATAGTTTTTTCACTGCGTTTACGAGCAAAACCGATTATCCAGCGAAAAGCCAAAGCCTGAGCATTTTTAGCGGTCACTTCGGTTGGGATCTGATAATTAGATCCACCAACACGTCTGGAAACCACTTTGATCAAAGGTCTCACGTTTTCTAGTGATTGAAGGAAAACTTCCAGAGGGTCTTTGCCTGTCTTCTCACCAATGATATCTAGAGCATCATATGCAATAGTTTCTGCCAGACTTTTCTTACCGCGTAACATCATTACATTTATAAACTTACTGAGTACTAATGAATGATATTTCGGATCTGGAAAAATCTGTCTTTCCATTATTTTACGTCTTCTTGACATGCATCCCCCTACTTCTTCGGTCTCTTGGTTCCATACTTGGAACGACTACTAGTACGATTTTCTACTCCAGCGGTATCAAGTGCACCGCGGACAATGTGATAACGGACACCGGGTAAATCTTTTACACGACCACCACGTACAAGAACAATAGAGTGTTCCTGCAGGTTATGTCCCTCACCCGGGATATAGGCAGTAATTTCAAAGCCATTGGTTAATCTCACCCTGGCAACCTTTCTAAGAGCAGAGTTTGGTTTTTTCGGGGTAGTAGTATATACCCTGGTGCAAACACCACGTCTTTGCGGACATCCCAACAAAGCTCTGTTCTTCTTCTTCTTAATAATGCGCTTACGCCCTTTGCGGACTAATTGATTAATTGTAGGCACATATTCCTCCGTTTTCTTTATTTAAAAATCGAGTAGTTCATCAAGGTCTTCATCAGTTTCGCTATGTGCGAATTGTCTGACGATTTCTTCTATTGTTTTCCCTTCATTTACAGCACCTTGTACAACATCACTGTATGCTTTTGTTCCCGTACCTACCGGGATCCTGTGACCGATAATTATTGATTCCTTCAATCCTTCCAGGTTATCAACCTTGCCTTCAATGGCAGCTTGAGTGAGAACTTTTGTAGTCTCCTGGAATGACGCTGCTGAAAGCCAGCTATCAGTCAATAGGGAAGCCTTGGTTATACCAAGTAACAATTGCTCATGTGTGGCTCCTTCGCCACCTTCTGCTTCAATCCTTGAATTTTCCTTCATTACCCGATTTCTATCTACTATTTCACCTTCCAGGAACATTGTGTGTCTTGGATTGATGACCTTAAGCTTGCGGAACATCTGCCTGATGATCACTCCAATATGCTTATCATCTATCTTCACACCCTGTTTCCGGTAAACTTCCTGGATTTCATCCAGAATAAGTTTCTGGGCAGCTTTCACACCCTTAGCCTTAAGAATGTCATGTGGGTCAAGCGGTCCACTGCAAAGCGGATCTCCACTCACTACCTGATTTCCCTGATGCACATTCAATCGTTTGCCAGGTGGTATGACATATTTCTTTTCACTGCCATCTTCTGCTTTCACATATATGATCCTGCCAGATTTACTGAGATCTCCAATAGTTACCACACCGTTGATTTCTGATACAATAGCCTTATTCTTTGGCACTCTTGCCTCAAACAAGTCCTGAACACGGGGTAAACCACCAGTGATATCACTATGAGAAGAAGTCATTCTGGAAGATTTTCCCAAAATATCTCCAGGATATACATAAACACCATCATCCAGATTATCTTCCAGCTTCAAGCCACTTGTAAGAACTACAAGAGATTCACTGCCATCATCACGGATTATCTTGATCTGAGCCTGGAGTTTGCGATCCTTGCTTTCAATAATTGTCCGTTCACGCTGACCAGTAATATCATTGAATTCTTCCTTATAGGTAATATCACGCTGATAATGTTCAAATTTGACCTTACCCTTATCAGTAGCGATCAATGGATCATTATAGGAATCCCATTCAAACAACTTAGTTCCACGGGCTACCTGATCATCATTATTTACATATATCGTAGCAGCATAGATTACATTAAATGTTTCCATGACTTCTACCTGCGGTTTGGCAAGTGTCTGGCTTTTACGAACTGATCCATCCAGTATAGAAGCACTAATGTCATAATTAGGGGGTAATTTAAGCCACTTATCACCTGCTTTGCCAGATATTTTAAGATATGGTCTGTTCTCATGCTCAAGGGTTCTATAAATATTACCCTTATCGCTGACAGTTTCTATTTCTACATAATTCTCATCTTTATGGAATTCATGCAATTCCACTTTGCCACCAAATGGAGCTAATATTGGTTTTGCGATAATTCGCAACTTTCCAAGATTATTAGTGGAAACCTGTTTTCCTTCCCGGTTAATTACTGTATCAAGTCTTTCAAATTTTACAAAACCATCACTGTTTGCCACTACCTCAGCTTTTTCTACCTCAGTACTGGTAGTTCCACCAATATGGAAAGTACGCAATGTTAGCTGAGTTCCTGGTTCTCCAATACTTTGAGCAGCAATCACACCTACAGGTTCACCAATAGTAACCGGTTTGTGAGTTGCCAGATTTCTGCCATAACATCTTGCACAGATACCGCGTTCGTTTTCGCAGGTAAGCACTGAACGTACCCTCACACTGTTGATACCATGATTCTGGATCAGTAAAGCCTGATCATTAGTGATCTCAGTATTTGCATAAACAATAATTTCTTCTGTCACAGGATCAATTACATCATCAAGAGCTGTTCTACCTTTAATACGTTCAGAAAGGTGTTCCACTACTTCCAGACGTTCTTTAAGAGCTGTAACATCAAGACCTACAATAGTTCCACAATCTTCACTGGTGATCACTGCATTTTGTGCCACGTCCACAAGTCTTCTGGTTAGATAACCAGCATCAGCGGTTTTCATTGCTGTATCAGCAAGACCCTTACGAGCTCCATGAGTTGAAAGGAAATATTCCAATACGGTCAAACCTTCCTTAAAGCATGATTTGATTGGGGTTTCAATTACATCAGGTCCCGCATCAACTCCACCCTTGGATGGTTTATCCATCAATCCTCTCATGGCTCCCAACTGCTTGATCTGATCTTTTCCACCACGAGCTCCGGAATCATACATCAGATAGATGGAATTAAATCCATCCTGATCCACTGCCAGTTCCTTCATCAATTCATTGGTCACTAGCTCCGTGGTCATCTTCCATTTATCAATAATACGGCTTAGTCGCTCTGTATCAGTAATAATACCATTCATATAATCATCATAGATAGCAGCTACTTCTTTTTCTGTCTTGGCTATGATCTTGCCCTTTTTCTTGGGAGAGATCACATCAGCAAAACTAAAAGTAATACCTGCTTTTGTAGCATATTTGTAGCCTAAATCTTTGATATCATCCATAAAATTAACTGTTTGTTTCTGTCCCACAGAATTGAAGCAATCCATTGCCAGATCATTTAACTTACTCTTGGTCATTGTGTAATTGATAAAGGGTAATTCTTCTGGAACTACTGTGTTGAAGATAAATCTTCCTACTGTAGATGTGATCAATTCATTCTTATAGATACAACGTACCCATGTATGCAGCGAAAGTTCGCCTTTTTTCCACGAACTCGAGGGTGCAAAATCACCTTTCTGCTCAGTTAAAAGTTCATGCTGCTCAAATGCAAGCAGCAATTCATCAATTGAGCTGAAGTGCCTCATATCCTTTTCAGCCGGTATATCTTTACTGCGCAGCAGGGTCAGATAATAATTACCTAACACAATATCTTGATTAGTAGCCATAGCAAGTTTTCCACTCGCTGGCAGGATCAGGTTACGGCTGGCAAGCATTAATACGCGTGCTTCCATCCTTGCTTCATGCGATAATGGTACGTGCACAGCCATCTGGTCACCATCAAAATCCGCATTAAAGGGAATACATGCCAAGGGATGCAATTGAATCGCCTTTTCTTCTATCAATACTGGCATAAATGCCTGAATTCCATGTTTATGAAGTGTAGGAGCACGGTTTAAAAGCACAGGATAATCCTGAATTACTTCTTCCAGTATCTTCCAGATTTCAGGTCTTTGCTTTTCAATCAGTTTTTTGGCAGATTTAGCTTTTTCAGCTTCTCCCAAAGTTTCCAGTCTTTCTATAATAAATGGCTTGAAAAGTTCAATTGCCATTTCTTTTGGTAATCCACACTGATGAAGTTTCAGCTCAGGTCCTACAGTGATAACCGATCTTCCAGAATAATCAACCCGCTTTCCTAAAAGGTTTTGACGGAATCTTCCGGTTTTACCTTTTAACTGATCAGCAAGTGATTTCAAAGGTCTATTACCACGACCCTTATAAGGTCTGCTTTTTCGCGAATTATCAATCAATGCATCAACTGCTTCCTGCAGCATGCGCTTTTCATTACGCAGGATCACTTCTGGAGCATTAATATCCAGAAGTCCGTGCAAACGATTATTTCTGGTAATCACCCGACGGTAAAGCTCGTTAAAATCTGCTGTTGCAAAACGACCCCCATCAAGCTGAACCAATGGACGCAATGTTGGAGGAAGAACTGGTAATACTTCTATCACCATCCAGGCAGGATTATTATCTGATTTACGGAAAGCATCTACTACTTTCAGTCGCTTGGTGAGTTTCTGCTTCTTCTGATTGGAGGTTTCCATTTTGATCCGCGTTCGCAAATCCATCGCCTCTTCTTCCAAATTCAATTCATCAAGCAATATCTTTATTGCTTCAGCACCCATCATGGCTATAAAATCTTCATCCATCCGATCACGAATTTCATAATATTCTTCTACGTCTATCAGGGTCTTTTTCTCATATTCATCCTGATTACCAGCATCTATTACTATATATGATTCATAATAGATGATCCGTTCCAGCTTTGAGATGGAAAGATCAAGCAGTGTGCCAATTATGCTGGGCATACTTTTAACAAACCAGATATGAGCTATTGGTACAGCAAGTTCTATATGCCCCATTCGTGAACGTCTTACGCGTGAAGTAGTTATTTCCACTCCACAACGGTCACAAACCTGATTGGCAAATTTCTTCTTTTTATATTTACCGCAACTGCATTCATAATCCTTTTCCGGTCCAAAGATCCTTTCACAGAAAAGACCTCCCTTTTCCGGCTTAAAGGTGCGGTAATTTAAGGTATCGGGTTTAGTCACCTCTCCATGAGACCATTCTCTGATCGCATCTGGAGAAGCTAATTTTATCCGTACTTTATCATAATTCTCAATACGCTTGACTCGCTTTATTTCACGTATCACCTAATCTCCTCCATTCTCTCTATGGATTGACATCTTCGTGTTTCTCTACAATGAAATCAATATCAAAACAGAGAGATTTCAATTCGCTTACCAGCACATTAAATGACTCAGGAACCCCCGGTTTGGGAGGATTCTGACCACTTGAAATTGCCTTGAAGGCATTTGTTCTTCCATCTACATCATCTGATTTAATTGTGAGCATCTCTTCCAGCAATCTTGAAGCTCCATAAGCTTCCAGTGCCCACACTTCCATCTCTCCCAATCTCTGTCCACCATGCTGCGCTTTTCCACCTAAAGGCTGTTGAGTTATTAATGAATAAGGTCCTGTTGATCGGGCATGCATCTTATCTGCCACCAGATGATTCAATTTCAGCATATACATTATGCCTACAGTTACGCGTTCTTTAAAAGGCTCACCGGTTTTACCATCATATAAAACCATTTTGCCATCTGTTGCCAGTTCAGCCTTGGTTAATTCAGAGCGAATGTCTTCTATAGTAGCTCCATCAAAGACAGGAGTTTCTACATGAAATCCCAAGGATAAAGCTGCCATTCCAAGGTGAGTTTCCATGATCTGACCAATATTCATACGTGAAGGTACACCCAGGGGATTAAGGATCACATCTACCGGCTTTCCGTCTCTCATAAACGGCATATCAGCAATCGGACTGATTCTACTGATCACACCCTTATTACCATGACGTCCGGCCATTTTATCACCAACCTGGATTTTACGCTTTTTGGCGATAAATACTTTCACCATCTTGCGAACACCGTGTGGTAATTCATCACCACGCTTGATCCTGTCCTGCTGTTTTTTATAGATATTTTCGCTTTCTTCCCGCGCTTTCTTTATCCGTAAGATCAATTCCTGATATATCTTGTCATTTTTTACCGTGTTTTCAATCAGATCATAATCAAGATTCAATTTCTTAAAATTAACCTTTTCAAGATCTTTACGGTCTATCTTTTTACCTGATGGTATCATGAAGATACCTGTTTTGATATTAACGATGTTCTTGGCAATCTCGCCAACTAATGCATCTCCCAGATGTTGAGAAAGATAATTATCTATGCGGTTTTCACGATCTTCTCTTTCCAGTTTGATCTGCTCAGCATTATTCTTATTACGTTCCGGATCATCAAGAAAATCATCCATCCTGTCTTCTTTCTTAGAGAACACTTTCACATCAATTACCACACCTTCCATACCAGGTTTTGCTTTCAAAGAACTATTGCTGAAATCACCTGCTCTATCTCCAAACAGGGCACGCATCAGATTCTCCTCTGGTGAAGGATCTATATCAGTATTCTTAGGTGTGATCTTTCCTACAATTATATCACCGGATTTTACTACTGATCCAATCCGGATAATTCCAGTCTTATCAAGGTTACGAAGACTCTTATTAGGCACATTCGGAATATCATATGCAAGTTCTTCTTTGCCATTCTTTGTATCACGAACCAGAACTTCATGCTCTTCGATATAAATTGAGGTCAGCATATCTTCCCGAGCTACATTCTCACTCAAAATGATAGCATCCTCATAATTATATCCATACCAGGGCATAAAGGCAACCAGCATGTTTCTGCCAAGAGCAAGTCTGCCACTGGCTATTGCCGGTCCATCAGACAGGATATCACCTTTCTTTACATGATCACCGATATTAACAGTGGGTCTTTGATTTATTGTTGTATCCTGATTTGATCTCTGAAATTTTCGTAAATATATCCGGTTATGACTTTCCAGATCCATTATGCTTTCGTCTGGATTATCTCGTTCTATCTCCACATATGAGCTTGTTACCCGCGTAACTTTGCCATCAAATGGTGCCAGAGCAACTACTCCGCTATCCTCAGCAACCACTCTCTCCATCCCGGTTCCGACTAAAGGAACTTCTGGAACTACAAGTGGAACTGCCTGACGCTGCATGTTTGAACCCATCAAGGCACGATTCGCATCATCATGCTCCAGGAAGGGGATCAATGATGCTGACACAGATACGATCTGCTGTGAACACACATCCATATAATCTACGTTCTCTGGTGGTTCCTGTACATATTCACCGTTCTTTCTGGCAAATACCAGTTTATCTGTAATTTCCAGGGTCTTGGGATTATAATTTATATTTGCCTGAGCAATAGTGTATTTATCTTCCATCTGAGGATCAAGGTAATCTACCTGATCAGTAATTTTACTGTCAACCACTTTCACATAAGGGGTTTCCAGAAATCCCAGGCTGTTGATCTTTGAATACATCGCTGGTGATGATAATAAACCAATATTTGGACCTTCAGGAGTCTCTATAGGACACACTCTTCCGTAATGCGAATAATGCACATCACGAACTTCAAAACCAGCACGCTCACGGGTCAATCCACCAGGACCTAATGCCGATAAACGACGCTTGTGAGTTAAGGCTGTTAAGGGATTGGTTTGTTCCATAAATTGAGAAAGCTGTCCCGTCAGGAAAAAACTCTGAACTACAGCGATCAGAGCATTACTGTTTATCAAGTCATGTATAGTTATCTCATCAGGATTAGCGATATTCATTCTCTCCAAGGCTGTACGTGCTACACGAGCAAGACCAATATTATATTGCTCACCTAATAATTCACCTACAGTTCTTACTCGACGATTTGCCAGATGATCAATATCATCTATTCTGTCACGCTCGTCAAAAATGGCTATCAACTTAGATACTATAGCCACCATATCTTCACGAGTTACTATATGCTTTCCTGGGTCAATTTCCAGTTCAAGACGACTATTTAGTTTATATCTGCCTACTTTGCCTAAATTATAACGCTTTTCATTAAAAAACATCCGTTCAAACAGGTCTTCTGCTGATTCTGGGGTTGGTTCATCCCCCGGACGTATTAAACTGTATATTTTTACTAAAGCTTCATTTTTGCTTTCAGTTGTATCCTTTGCTATAGTCTGCTCCAGAATTTTTCTGGTTACTTCAGAATTAATAGATATTATCTTAACCTTTTTAATCTTATTCACTCGCAGGCTTTCTGATGCTTCTGAATCTAATTCACTACCTCCCGGCAGTAATAAATCTCCATCCTTATCTTTAATATCTTCAAATAAGTGCCTACCCTCAGCTTCACTCAATTTCAATTCTTCGCTTTCATAGAAATGTTCACGCAGATCCTGATTAGTGGAATATCCCAAAGATCTCAATAATACTGTTACTGGTAGCTTGCGACGTTTATCTATCAATACATACATCGCATTATGAATATCCATTGTGAACTCTAACCATGAACCGGTATAGGGTATTAATTTGGCGGAAAATAACGACTTGCCACTCGGGTGCTTAGTCTCTGAAAAGAATATTCCGGGGCTGCGATGTAGCTGACTGATGATGATCCGCTCAGCACCATTTATGACAAAAGTACCCTTAGTGGTTATCAAGGGTATCTCTCCGAGGAACACGTCTTGCTCTATCTGTTCCTTTTCTTGCTTTTCTCCGGTATCTTTCAGCACTTCTTCATCATATTTGGTCAATCGCATCCGCGCCTTAACCGGCGCCTGGAATGATAAATTCCGCTCAACACACTCTTCCACGGAATACTTCTCTTTCAGTACCTCATAATCCAGATATTCAAGTTTATAAAGACCTTTCGGATCTTCCAGCGGAAATACTGACTGAAATACAGATTCCAATCCGAATTCAATCCGCTTTTGGGGATGAACATCCCTCTGCAGAAAATCCTCAAAGGAATCTATCTGCATAGATAACAGGTTAGGTACACGTACGGAAGGTAATCCCGCTTCTTCGGCTTTCTTTTTTATTCGAGAATAACTTTTGAATTTCAAGAGTTCTTACTCCTTCTTAAATTAAAAAGGCTGTTAACCTTCTCGCTCTCAGATTGGTTCTAAATAAAGAAAGAGGAAGTGAACCCTTGTACGAATTCACTTCCTGAATTTTTATATCGATTATTTAATTTCGACAGATGCACCTGATTCTTCTACCTGTGCTTTCATCTTTTCAGCTTCTTCTTTACTTACACCTTCTACTAAGGGCTTTGGACAATTGTCAACTAAATCCTTAGCTTCTTTTAATCCAAGTTTTGTGATCTGACGTACAACCTTGATCGCCTGAATCTTTTTAGCTCCGGCACTTGTTAAGATTACGTCAAATTCTGTCTTTTCTTCGGCTGCTTCTGCTACTGCCGCTGGACCCGCTGCTGCTGCTACGGGTGCTGCAGCGCTCACGCCAAAGAATTCTTCCAGTTCTTTTACCAGTTCATGAAGCTCAAGGACTGTCATTTCCTTGATTATTTCCATTACCTGTTCTTTCTTATCAGCCATGTTTCCTCCGATTTATTCTTCTGCTGCTTTTTTCTTAGCGATAGCGTCAATCGCATATACAAATTTTCTCGTTACTCCTGATAATGCTCCTACCAATCCTGCGATCGGCGCATTCAGTCCCTGTAACACCATGCTTATCAACTGTTCTTTACTTGGCAAACTTGCAAATTTTGAAAGTCCTTCCACTCCTATTACGGAGTTGCCAACATAACCTACTTTAAATGAAGGGAATTTTTTGTCCTTCATTACTTCTTTCTTAAATTTCGCTATCTCCCTTGCCGGAGATACTTCATCTGTCAATGATACAGCTATTGCTGTAGGTCCCTTCAAATATTCATCCAGTTCCTGGATGTCCAATTCGTGCAAAGCTTGTTTTATGAAAGTATTTTTGGATACAAAATAATCAACATCACTGCGGCGCAATCTGCCACGAAGCTCATTTACTTCCTCAATGTCGATACCTTTGTAATCCACAAGGACAATGGCTTTTGCACCTTCAATCCGTTCTTTCAGTTGCTTTACTGCTGCTACTTTATAAGGTTGATGCATTCCACTCTCCTACTTCTTTGCCTCAAGCGATACACTTGGTACATCTAATTTGATTCCGGGACTCATGGTAGAAGTCAGAGCAATAGACTTGATAAAAACTCCTTTAACTGCAGCAGGTCTTTCGCGAAGAATCGCTGCTATGAGGGTTAAAAGATTTTCTTTCAATTTCTCTGGCTCAAAACTTAATCTGCCTGCCATGATATGAAGATTTGCGAACTTATCAATTCTGTAGGTTACTTTTCCACCTTTGGAATCGTTTACTGCTTTAGTCACATCCATGGTTACTGTGCCTACTTTGGGATTCGGCATCATTCCGCGTGGTCCCAATACTCTACCAAGACGCCCGATCTTACCCATCAAATTGGGTGTTGCTATTGCAACATCAAAATCAAGCCAGCCACCCTGGATCTTCTCAACGTATTCATCTACGCCAACAAAATCAGCTCCGGCTGCCTTAGCTTCTTCAGCTTTTTCACCTTCTGCGAAAACTAAAACGGTAACTTTCTTTCCAGTTCCGTGGGGAAGGACTAGCGAATTACGGATTTGCTGATCTGCCTTACGTGGGTCAACCCCCAGGTTGAAATGAATCTCAACGGTCTCATCGAATTTTGCCTTGGGAAATTTCTGCAATAATTCGACTGCTTCATCGAGAACATAACGCCTGGTCTTGTCAACCATCGCATGGGATTCGCGATACCTCTTGCTAGCCATATAGTCTCCTTTTATTTTCTCCTGCTTTTCACACGGTTACTAATCTTCGACTAATACACCCATGTTTCTTGCAGTACCTTCGATCATCCGCATCGCAGCCTCGATCGTAAATGCATTCAAGTCTTTCATCTTGATCTCTGCTATCTTACGAACCTGCTCACGCTTGATGGTCCCAACCTTTTCCCGATTGGGCTCTCCTGAACCTTTGGCTAATCCTGCTTCTTTCTTGATTAACACTGCTGCCGGAGGAGTCTTTATTTCAAATGTGTAACTCTTATTCTTCTTCACCATTATTACTACTGGGAATATCATACCTGGTGCATCTTTTGTCTTATCATTAAATACCTTACAAAATTCACCTATATTGATCCCTGCCTGTCCCAATGCCGGTCCTACCGGAGGAGCTGGCGTTGCTTTACCTGCCGGTAACTGCAACTTGATTACGTGTTCTACATCTTTTGGTTTTGCCATGTCTTATTCCCTTTATCTCTCTACATAACTTCTACCTGGTCAAATTTCACCTCGACTGGTGTTACCCGACCAAATACTGTCACTTTTATTACTAATTTGCCCGTCTCTTTATTTGCCTTTTCCACTACACCTTCAAACTCGTTGAAAGGTCCGTCGGTGATCCTTACAATATCACCAGGCAGAAAACTGTAGGTATCATCTTCACTACTATCACGATCAGCATAACCCAGCAGCTTATTAACTTCTTTCTCAGAAAGTGGCTGTGGTTTTTTGCCTGAACCCAAAAAATACGTTACTCCCGGAAGACCAAGTATAAAATTATATACTTCTGGAGTTAGTTCCAGCTCCAATATCAGGTAACTGTTAAATAACTTCTTCTCTCTGGGTATTCGCTTGCCATCTCGGATATGAAAGGTATTTTGAGTGGGGATCAAGATCTGCCCCACAAAATCTGATAAATGGGTACCTCTCACTGTGCGCTCGATGGCATCTCGTATCTTGAATTCATGCGAGGCCATTGTGTGAACTACATACCACTTCTTCATGTCATTTTAACCTTTGAACAATAATGTCCGTATTAAAAAGCCAAATAGGGCATCGGTCAAGGACAAAAATATTGCCACAAATATTGACATTGCCACTACCGCAGATGTCCCCTCTTTAAGGTCTGCTTTCGTTGGCCAGGTCACATACCCAAGCTCTTGTTTCACACTTTTAAAAAATTTAAATATTTTCTTAAACATATCTGCTTCCTTACTATACTATAAAAACTGGCAGGTCAGGCAGGACTTGAACCCGCAACCCCCGGTTTTGGAGACCGGTGCTCTACCAATTGAGCTACTAACCTGCATCGAGTTTATTTATCGTGTCTGTTTATGTGAAGTATGCTTCCTGCAAAAGGGGCAATACTTCTTGAAGACTACCCGTTCAGGATGGATTCTACGATTTTTCATGGTAGAATAATTCCTTTGCTTGCATTCTTCACAGGCTAAAATGACTATTTCTCGCATCTAAATTTCCTTATTCCTGTATATCTGCTACAACGCCGGCGCCTATTGTCCTGCCACCTTCTCTGATAGCAAAACGCAAGCCCTTTTCCATGGCGATTGGAGTTATTAATTCTCCTGATATATTTACATTATCACCCGGCATTACCATCTCTACCCCTTCTGGTAAAGTGATAGAACCGGTCACATCTGTTGTCC
>JAVCDJ010000245.1 GCA_030765845.1 Candidatus Stygibacter australis | reverse complement strand
TAATCACTGTAACCGATAATCGGAGCGTTGAGTTCAATTTCCGTGAAAAGTTCCCACGTGCCTTCATTTGATGAAATCGTAACATTAATTGGAGCAAGATGACCATCAGGGACTTCATTATCCACTGTCAGATAAAATGCCTGATTATTAGGTTCCATAGTGCCTGCTGCAATATCAGGATAGGCACTACTATCATCTATCAGATCAATCCAGGTATCATATGTAGAGATATTTACTGAGACATTGTGAGCTGTTTCTGAACCGACATTACTGATCGTCAGATCAAAATAGATATTTTCACCATAATCCGCTGCACCATTGCCATTTTCATCATCAAGCTGCATGGCACCAATAGTTAAGAATGGTCCATCAGGAGGAATTGGCATTGTGGAAAATAAGATGGCACTCTCATCAGTAATTGTCCTGGCAGCAGTTGGATAGCTGTTATTAAAGGTGTATTCCAAACCTATCATACCAGTTTGATCTTCGAGTCCAACAGTGCAAAACTGTCCATGATCTGCTCTATAGGAACCTTGATTGACATTATTGAATTCTTTATACTGGATCTTTATCTTACTATCCATAGTACTGGTTGGATAATAATTAGCGTCATAAAGAATGATCTGGAAGGTTTCTTCGGCATTACTATTCTCATTCTGGAAATTATCCCATTCAATAATGTAATAATGCATTCCTGGATCATAGTAAGTATATACGTGTCCTGAGCCATTATGCAGATCATCCCAGAAAGCTGCTATCATTGGACTTGGTCCATGAGCATCTGGAACATGCCAGTTCATGAATGATCTGATCTGAGTACCCCCTGGAGCTATCCAGCCAGCCGTGCTGACAGTGAACGTAGTGTAATGTTCACCGTAAAAATTAAAAGTGAAAGACCCTGGGAAAGTAACATCTTCGATATCACAATCATCACCATATTGGATAAACAAACCAGTATCATCACCAATAGCATTGATCTCTATCCAGCTATATGTAGGACACTCAAGATATTCATCATCCTGATCATCATAGGCAAGGTAACCATAAGCATCAGGTCCTACTGGGTCATCAATTGTTACAGTACCAACTTCAAGATTGAACATTATATCCTGCTCAAATCCTTCTGAGTTAGATACAGTCATTGTCAATGGAAGCAAAGTACCAGGAATAGCCAGTGAGTTAAGGGTGATTTCAAAATTATTGGCATCGTTGTCAGCAGAATTACCTGGCATGATATTGCTGTAAGCTCCCGTATCATCGTCTATGTTTATAAAGGAATCTTCAGAGGAGAGAATTGCTGTCAATTCACCGCTGGCAGTATCTCCAAGATTTTCTATTTCCACTGTAAATCCCGCTGTCTCTCCGGGATCAATAACTCCACTCACACCACTTAGAGTGTAACTATTAAAAGAAAGAAAAGGAGCAGCAACTGATATATCCAAAATCCCATTGAATTCCTGAATTCCGCTGCTAATAGTTACTTCCAGTTGGAAAACTGAACCACCAGTAACAGCCGGATCGATATTCAGCACAAAACTGCTAAGAGGTGCAAGTTCAGCTCCAGCACTGATATCAGGATAACTTACTTCTGAAGTGCTGATTTCAACCCATGATTCATGGCAATTGATCAACCCAGTTACTCCAGTAGCAGTTTGAGAGCCTGAATTATTTACAAGAATATCAAGTTCAATGGTCTCACCATTATTAATAATGCCATTAGCATTTCCACTTGATAAACCTAAATTATCATCATCAACATCATAATCACGAGGATTTAATTGCACGTTTTGAGCTGCAATTGTGAATTCATCCTGAAAACTGATATAATCATGTGATGTTACCGTAATAGTGACATCTCCAGATTCATCTTCAGAAATAGGCAGCCAGATCTCCCCGGCAGCATTAGTAAATCCTGTGGCAAAGATATCATCATCACCTTTAAGTATTGTAACCCAGGCATTTTCTATGCCTACTCCCTGAGCATCAGTTACTGTAATCGGAACATCTAATGCTCCTAATCCGACAATAGAGGGATATTCCACATCAATTGTCTGAGGAATACCGGTATATAAACTCACACTGGGATCTCCCATCAGGTTATTCCAGTGCGAAAAAGAATCAACAAAGTTACTGGGATTCTGAGGATAATTCATATACAAATTATATTTCCCATTAACCAGTGCCCCACCAGGAGAGAATATATCAAGATTAAATATCCCTTCATACATACCTGCTGTTACGCAATTATTAAAGCAGGTATGGGTACCAGAAGTTGCTGTTCCTACGGCAGCGATAGCTCCTTTAGGATTTGAAGGAGTTCCCGCTCTGGCAAAAACTTCGCTGCGGCAGGTTCCGGCAAAGCCACCAGTTCCACAGGTCAAGATCGTGGCAAAGGGCAGCATCCACCCGTTATTAAGTGAAGTTATATTGTTATTACCAAAGCCACTCATTCCGATCCATCCTCTATAACAGAAATATAGAGTCCCTCCATTTAAGGCATTGCTCATCAGGGATGAATAACTGCCACTAAAAATCTCATTATAGCTAAATTCGGGATTATATGCCTGCGTGACTTCCTGTACATAACGGCAGGTGGAAATAGTGGAAGGACCTGACGAACTTGGATCTCCAACCAAAGTGATCGTCTCCAGCCAGTCTGGATTTGTCACATAGGGTTGTTTCTCATAGTTAATAGATTTTGCAATCATGGTTTGCAGTTCAGTTATATTGCCAAAGGGCATTCTACCCACAATAACATCTGCCAGCACGTCACCGCCTGCCAGTTGGCTATAAGGCTGATCTCCTTCACCACCGTAAGAACTCCAGGTATTTGTCCAGGTGGGAATATTATAAGAGCCGCCTGCATCACCTACTAATACAACATATTCGGGAGGGTTTTCCCAGTTATTATAAGCAGATTGAATATAGTTTTTAATGGCTGTACTTGAGTATCCGGTCTGAGTAGTACTGACTGTGTGCACTTCAAAGCCACGTTCATGTTTCCAGTCTGTGAGATATGCCAGAGCTGAGGTGACCGCAGTATTATTTGTGTGAATAAAGAGAATACAGGGTTGCTGAAATTCATCTCTTGTTTCAGAAGCTTCATAATTTATAATATTACCTTTATAGAAAGGTTCAAAAGCTCGTGATATATAATTATCATCATTCAGCTCATTGATCCCTGGCTCAGGAGTCATACTCACCTGCAGAGCAAATTCGCTGACAATAGTCAATTCCCGGCTGACAGGGTCCCAGCTAAAGGGGCAAACGGTAACCGGCACCAGTCTTACATCGCGCATAATAGCTGGTTCACCCATAAAAGCTTCTGTTTCAGGAAAGATACTGCCACTGGCGTAATACTGTTCATCGCGACTAAATTCATCTCTAGCAGGTTCACTTTCCAGCTGTAATTCCTGACGGGGAAATATCGTCACATCTGATAACGTGGAAGAATTTAAAACTTCATAACTCAGTTGTGGTGTACCAGTTCCTGTTATTGCTACTAAAGTAGTAAATACCGGCAGATCCGGCTTACCTATCTGCAGCAGATCCCCTTCTTCCGGATGAGAAATTTGCAGATATTCCTGCCCTGCTTTTTCTAAGGTTTCAATTTCATATCCATCAAGTTGAAAATTCAGCTCTGTAATACTACGATCAGAGCTCTCACAATTAAATAAGTTGCTTTCACTGCTCTGCAGACTAACCCAGCTTGCCTGAAGGCTCCAGATCATCAGCACGATCACTATTAGAGATAATTTTTTCACTTATCCTCCGCAATTTTTATTTTCGATCTAAGCTATACATTAAGATGATGCACTCATCAGAAATGCCTGCCCCGAATATTCAGAGCAGGCATCTTAATTCAATATTCTTTTATTTTATTAGTAACATTTTTTTAGTGGAAACATAATCACCGATTATGCTTCGATAGAAATAAACTCCACTTGGCTGTGAATCTGCATCCCAGATCAGAAGATGATTTCCTGAGCTGTACACTTCATTTGTAAGTGTATTCACTAATTGCCCTTTGATATTGTAGATATTGATCTTTACAGGAGTATTATCTTCTTTGACGCTGAATGAAAGAGTAGTTTGGGGATTAAATGGATTTGGATAATTACCAAATAATTCATTAGCATAGATGATTTCATCATTATTTTCATCCACAGTACTGAAATCAAAAGAATATTCTCCCCAGTCAGATGCATTTATCTGCATCATGAATTCCTCTTCCCCAGCCTGAGAATCAAGTTCTACCGGAATCCGCACGATCACCTGATCATCTGTAAAACTATAAGCATTGCAGCAAGACAACATCCAGCCGTTCTCATTTTCATTCCAGGCAAGCAGGGCATTTTCCGTTTCCATCAATTCGGGTGTACCCAGGCTAACCTGCTCCATCTGCTCAGCTGTCATGCTGAATGAATATATATCTCCATCTGCAATAACCATCAGATAAAGTTCATCATCAAGCAACTGGCAATCTAATCTGATATCAGCATCCGGCAGATTCACTGGATCCCCGTTTTGAGCCGGGAATTCCGTAATAAGCCCTACTACAAATTGCAAGATCAAAGAGCCATCATAAGCTTCAATAGTATTATTATTATCCACATCAGCACATTCTATCCTTTCTGCTTCCCAGGGTATCGGGTCAAGCTCCGGCAGGGGATCGAGTCCCACAATGTATTGCAGCACGCAAGATGCATCAAAGGCATCCACTACCTGAGAATCATCAACATCACCATAAATAACGCCACCTCCGATAATTAAATTTACCGGAATGATCACTGTCTCCTGCAGAGGATCGTTTGTATTGAAGATCAGTTCACATACATATTCCCCAGCTTCCAGCTCTTCAGTGTGGGCTGTTAATTGCAATATGATCTGATCATTCATTATTATCTCACCACTGGTTGCAGATATATCCAGCCAGTTGATTACTTTGTGAATATATATAGCCAGCTCATCTTCCAGATAATTATCGTTATGTAATATTTGCAGTGCATCTGAAGCCTGGGCATCCTGAATACCTATCGTGCAGGTATCAAGATCACCATCTAAACTATTATATTGGAGTTTGATATCACCTGTATCCCAGATGACAACTTCAAACTCATAAGTGCCATTAAAATCACCAGGATAATGGATAACACCATCGAACATCACCACCAGATGATCATCAAAACTCTCATAATATACATTTCCGCCACCATTTCCGCCAATCGCCGGATAAAGATCATCCCACAAAGGCATAATGGCAGGTCTGGGAGCATCAGCATCTGGCAGAGAAGAATTTGACCATTCTTCATTATCCGCCCCAAAGCCTATCCAGCCATTGGGATTGATCAGAAATTCATCATAATCTGCGCCATAAAAATTAAAGGTGAAGCCTATTGGCATCAAAGCTGTCCCCACATCATTATGAGTAAAACTCACCTGAGTTCCGGTGCTTGAGATATCTATCCAGTCAAAGTCCACAGCTCCGGCTTCATTGCTGTCCAACCACATGTATCCATAATCATCAGGACCACCACTATCTCTGCTTTCCAGATAATGCCTGGTGACATTCCAGATCAGATTTTCTTCACCTTCATTGGCAATCTCCAGATTAGCATATCCTGTTTCACCTTCTTCCAGCATAAAATTAAGTTCTTCTGTATCCATCACCATCTCTGCAGGATCAGGAATTCCAATTGCCGGGAAAATTATATAATCAATCCAGGCACAATCAGAGCCGCTGGATACATTACTATCCTTTTCATATCTCCATTGTATGGTGTGTTCACCCTGTGAAATATCAAAGCTTGCCTGAGACCAGGGTAATTCACCTGACCAGGCTCCCACTTCTTCACCATCAATATAAAATCTCAATAAGTCATAACCCCCTTCGGAAGACACTTTGTATCTGAAACTGATCTGTCCTGAGAATAGAACATTAAGATCGAGCAGAATCCTGCTGTTTTGATTATTACTGATCGTTCCTGATTTCGCACTGTAATCTCCTTCATAAGCCAGATCGTCTATCTGCCAGTCACTATTGCCACCAAATGTCCAATCATAACCACTAAAATCCCCACTTTCAAAATCTTCGAATATTAATCCCACCGGTTCAACAAATTCTTCCAGGAATGAATAATTATCTGCCGAGCACACCAGAGCAAATTCCACTGGAGTTCCGATCTCTATATCAGTACCCACATTTATTTCAAATATCCCTTCTGCCTGATCATTAGCTGCTATCACGCCCAGATCAAAAGTCTGAACCAGGATCGCTATTTCGGCATTATTACAGGATAATTGCAAACTGGCATAAGGTGAATCGCTTTGCCCATTATTTAAGATCTGCAAAGTTACTATAGCAGATTCTCCAGGGTCAAGTATTCCGTCATTATCCCCGGATATACTGTCATCTATATTGATTCCACCATAGATAAGAGATGGGGCATTTAAAGTCATCTGAAAATATGATACCCAATCTTCCCTGTCATCACCAGTCACTGTAATCGTGAAATTTACTACATGCTGATCAGGAACATCATCACTGATCATAAAGCTAACAGCATCTATAAGTTCAATTACACTCTCTGCATTGATCTCACCTATTACTTCATCAGCATCCAGCATCGTGATATATTCATCATCAGTACTAATATTTAGTACAGTATTAAGGGCATTTTGATTTCCCACATTATAAAGCTGAAGATCAAGCGAAATCTCCTCATTATAATCCGGTAATCCGTTATTATTTCCAGCACTATCATTCAGAGTATAACCCTGATATACTACATAAGGCTGATCAGAAACAACAATGATCACACCCTCATAACGATTATAATTATGAGCAATTATTGAAATGTCCAGAGGTGATGGACTGGATACCGGTTCTTCCAGATTAAGGTTCAGCATTCCATTGAAGCCTGTTAATCCTCTACCCAGTAATTCTCCATCCTGCAAAATTGCTACTCGGGCATTATTAACATTGGTTTGAATGCTTATCTGTGATACTCCTATTGATACTGAAACCGGTACTGATGCTTCTATATCATCAGGAATATCTGTCCAGATATCAAGTGAGGGGTCACCAAAAAGGTTGGTTTCATAGCATGCCCAGCGCATATTGCTGTTTGTCAGCATATAGCTTACATCATCTTCATGAGAATATTGATTTACTAATCCTATCTCAGTTATTCCTTCTCCAAATATACCGTCAAAGAACATCCTGTCATAATATTGCGAAGAACTGTTTGTGCCTCCCGGCATATACCAGCCATAACGTGAATTTGCAATACAGGCAACATAGCCGCCTGGTATTCCATCAGTTATCTTTTCGGCAAAACAATCCTCAGTTAAATAATAACCACTATAATGCCAGTTATCAAATGAGCCATTATAACATCCCTGGGAATAACCTATAACAAAACCCCGTGTTATTCCATTATTGGTAAAATTCGCTGCAGTTAGATCGCTGTTATCCATTTTCATATTATAAGTGGGACTGCTGTGTCCCAGATGATTCAAAAGGTTAATTCCTGTATCGGAAAATTCGTCAAAAAGGTCATATTTACTCCAGCCACCATCACGGTCATAAAAGGTGTTAATATTAATATTGGCTGTGAAACCTGTTGTGCTGTAGCCATCAAAATAACCGCCGGATACTATTTGATCCTTATAATTTCCACCATAGGTCCAGGGGCTGTTATTCAGCTCTTCTCCCACCATCACAGCTTTAACTATATCTTCTTCCACGGGGCTGTTTTGATAAAGTATATGCTTATTCACCAAAGTAGCAACTTCCGAAGCAC